>OMOF01000048.1 GCA_900290375.1 Candidatus Desulfosporosinus infrequens | reverse complement strand
ATTTTGATATGATGGACGAGCAAAGAAAAGAATTATATTTGAACAACTTCAAAAAGGTATTATCAGGAAAAATTGATTCTAAAATTTTCGAATTAGAGTTCAAGGATAATAAGCTTGGCGAAAATGAAACTCAAAAGCATATGATTCATACTTTGCATACCAAGAATTTCAGAGAGGCGACATTAACGATTGTGAATAAAATTCTGGAAGAAACTTGTGAGACCTATGAGCAAGATTTTATGATAAGCTTTGTACGAGGAGAGACTTATAAATCAACCGGGAAGAAAAATAACGAGCTAGAAGATGATACCGAAGCCTATACCTTGAAATTTTTCATAGGTAGTGTCTGTCCTATTGTTATTCCTAAAAAATCGCTCAAATTTGATTTCGAAGAAAAAGGGTTCAAAACGAACGATCCTATGAACGTGGTTATTAATACGGAGGCTCCTTTTGAGGGGTTTATGTTCCCATCGTTTAGCGAAGCCGCAGCAGAGACTGATAAAGTTGTTTATTATACTAAAAAAGAAAACAAGCCCAATACGTTGTTTGTAGAAAATATTCTCGATTGCGAATTCAAATCGACTGCCAAGGCTGACAAAGAGCGCTTTTTAGAAGTTGTCCGAGATATTGTAGGGGCAGAAATTGGACCCGAAGTTGTTTCGAGCATCTATGAGGAACTTGGGCGCCGGCTAGACATAGAGGCTGAAAGTGGAGAAGCCTCTTTGATAGGGTTGAAAGATATGGAGAAAATTTTGGAAACTAGCGGAATTAGTACCTCAGATAAGTTAAGAACCTCGTTTCTGGGAATTATGGGCGGGGAGAACTACGAGTTTAAAGCATCAAGCATTACACCTAATTATGCTACGAAATCGATTAAAATAGACACTAACATAGCGGCGATTTCGATCGGTCCTCAAGATCTAAAAAATGTCAAGCAAGTAATCAAGGATGGCATACGATACCTCATGATTCGAATAGATGACACAGCCACACTTGAAGGCTTTGATTTGGTCACTGAAAAATTGTAAAAAAGAAAAGAAGGTGCTTTCCACTGTTAGAAATCGAAAAGCCTAGAATCGAGTGTATAAAACGTTCTGAAGACGACTCCTATGCAAAATTCGTCGTTGAGCCTCTTGAGAGAGGATACGGGATCACCTTAGGGAATTCTTTAAGACGTATTTTGTTATCTTCTCTTCCTGGCTCAGCAGTAACATCAATCAAGATCGAAGAAATGCGGGGCGTGTCGGAAAATGTTGTGAATATTACTCTCAACATAAAGTCTCTTACTTTGAAAGGTTATACGGATGAACCGCGGATTCTCTGTTTAGAGGCTCAGGGCGAAGGGGACGTTACAGCAGCCGACATCATAACTGACCTAGATATTGAGATATTAAACCCTGATTTGAAGATAGCCACTTTAGATAAAGATGGTCGATTATTTATGAAAATGACCGTAGAACGAGGCAAGGGTTACGTTTCTAAAACATCAGAGGGTACTATCGACTCTATCTTTACCCCGATTTACAAGGTCAACTACGATGTAGAACCTACCCGAGTTGGTCAAATCACGGACTATGACAAGTTAACTCTCGAAGCGTGGTCGAACGGCAGTATTTCGCCAGAGGAAGCTATCAGTACGGCAGCCAAAATGATGGTTGACCATCTGAGCATTTTTATGGAAAGTGTTGTCGAACCTGAGCCCGATGTTATAGAAAATGTGGAAGATTCTATGAGCAAAACTCCGAAAATGTTGGTAGAAAATCTGGATCTTTCTGTTCGCTCCTATAACTCGCTCAAACGGGCAGGTCTAAATACGTTGGAAGATCTCACCAAAAAGACAGAAAAGGAATTGATTAAAATGCGCAATCTTGGTATCAAGTCGTTTGAAGAGGTAAAATCCAAACTTGAAGAATTGGGGTTATCGTTCCTGCCAGAAGATGAGTAAATTCGGAGGAACTAAAGAAGTTAAGGCATTTGCTAAATGGATGAATCTATAATGATAGCCCTTTGGCACAAAACCAAGGGCTATTTTATTTGAAAATAAGCAAATAACCTCATATTTATTGCGTATACGCTATAATAAATTGAGATCAAGATTTGAAAGAGAGGAACACATTATGATAATTATCACTAGCCAACACTACCGCAACGACAAAATAACTGAATCCAAGAAATTAGAGTTAATCGATTGCTCAGAATTAGTCCTTACGGTTTACGCAGTTGGTTTTGATGACCTGTATATCCTTCACGACGGCCACCACGCGCGCGAAGCTGCCCTGGAACTTGGCATATCTGTAACTTACGAGTGCATCGATCACCCCGCAGGCTTAACTGGCGAAGATCTACTAGAACAAAGTAGGCAAGATGGTGATTGGTACTATATTAAGACTGGTGATTTTGTTTGGCGATAAAAGACTATGTATAGTCTTTTAAGGGGGCGGGGACAATGATGCAAATGTCACATCTACAAGGGTACCTCGAGCGACTACCTTGCCCCCCACAAGACTTTGCTGACTTACGAGCCCACTTCCACTAAAGTTAAAATGTAATTCGGATTGGCTTAAAAATTCCCCAGCCTGTCGCATATTCATTCCTATAAGATTGGGAACGACCGTTTCACTAGGCTGCGGCTGACGTTCAGGGGTCACAACAGGCTGTATAATAGGTCTAACAGGGGCAACACTAGGACTTATTGTGACTGAATTTTGAATGTTACTGGGAGAAGGAACATTTAATGCATCCAGAGCACCTTGAATAATTATTTTAGCTGTTGGACTACACAATGGCCCACCTTCATGTTCCCCACCTTTGGGACCGTTAGCTATGACTAAAACTGCAACTTTAGGATTTTCTGCTGGAGCGAAAGCCTCAAAAGAGGCCACAAAATCAGAGGCCGAGTAGGTATGGGTTGTTGGATCAATTTCTTGTGCAGTTCCTGATTTACCAGCAACATTAATTCCTGGGATCTCCGCCAGTCTTCCAGTTCCATCTGTAACAACACTCTCCATAACATTTACCATTTCAGCAGAGGTTTGGGCTGATATGACACTTCTTACTTTGGTTGGTTGATTTTGCTGAACAATGGTTCCATCAGGAGCAGTTATTTTATCGACTACATACGGCTTGTAAAGAGTTCCGCCATTAGCTACAGTGCATAAAGCCATCATGAGCTGAATTGGAGTAACCAAATTTGATTGCCCAAAAGACATTGTGGCTAAATCACCATCTTTTACTTTCCCTTGAGGTATAATTAAGCCACTTTCTTCGCCAGCAATATCAATTCCAGTTTTTGCACCAAAACCGAAGTTCATAAGGTAACGATAAAATTTTACTAATCCAAGCCTTAATCCTACCTGTGATAGTACAACATTCGATGATTGCTCCATACCTTCCCTAAATGAAGTGGGACCAGCTGGCCTCATTCCATAATCCCAATTCATAATTGTATGACCTCCAATTTTTATGAATCCTGGATCTGGAAATAGTTCGTCTGGAGAAATTAATTTTTCTTCTAGAGCCCCTGAACCTGTAACGATCTTAAAAGTTGAACCGGGCTCGTAGTTCATTCCTATGGATCTATTAATCCAATTATTCGGAGATGTGTTTCCAAAATTATTAGGATCAAACGAGGGATTCGTTCCCATTCCCAAAACCCTACCGGTCTGTGGGTCCATTGCCAAAATAGTAACACTTTTCGCCTGTGTTGAAGCTTCTAAAGCGATTAATTGTTGTTCAATTAAAGATTGAATCGCAGAATTTAATGTTAACGTTAAATTATCCCCTGCGTGAGGTGCTTTAACTTCAGAAGGCGCGTCAGGGATTACCTGACGACTGGATGTTTCTTCGTTAGAGGATTGTCCAAGTGTTCCGTAAAGAAATTTATCATAATAAGCTTCTACGCCACCTATTCCATGTCCAGTCTGATTGACGAATCCTAGTACAGAAGCCGCCCATGAATTTAGGGGATAGATTCGTTTTGATTCGTTGACAAAACCAAAACCAGGAATATTCAAATTATGAACTTGATTCGCCTTTTCAATATCTACTTGATAGGCGATGTTGATCCACAATTCATCCTTATTGAGTTTATCTAGAATAGTTTTTGGATCTTGACCAATAATATTTCCCACTGTTTTAGCAATATCGTCTTTAGACATTTTAGTATATTTATGTTTATCGATAAGCTGGGTAAGTGTTCTCGGGTCCGCATAGATTTCTTGAGCTGGTACACTTCGGCTTAATACATTGCCTTCATTATCGTAAATAACTCCTCGATCAGGTAATAATGTTTGATTGACCATTCGATTGATTATTCCTTTTGCAGTTAAATCATTGGCCTGAAATACTTGTAAAGAGATTAATTGGGCAATTATTAGGATAACTGTTAATATCAGAGGTAGATAAACAGTGTATTCCCTTGAAAAATAGCTTAGTTTTAGTCTCTTAAATACAATTCTCATAGATTTTTAATAACGCCCTTCTTTGCTTATGTACTTGCGCTAGGATCTTGACTGAAAATAGCCCCTGTACAAAGCAGTACAGAGGCTATTGCTTACTTATATATAGTCTACCAATTAACTTGTCACATTTCAATATAATGCATAGGATTTGTCAGATTGAGCAAGGTATTTCCAGGAATTTATCTGATTTCTGATAGGAGGTTGTATGAGAATTGAGCAACACTATTGGCATCCCATTTATTCTCCCCATTTTTTGGTTCGTTATTTTTTTACCAACTCATCTAGCGAGCTCAGTGATAGTTTATAGAGACGCAAGGACCCTTGAGTGGTCAGCCTTGGATATTAGGCCTTTCCTTTGGTTTGGAATTGCATTTTCGATACCTATTTTAGGAATGTTCATATATTGGTTAATGAACCATTCCTCATTAACAAAACACCATCTATAAGGATTGTAAAAATAGGTTTAGTACGAAAAGACAGACCTTGATAAATAAGGAAAACACTTGCAAATGAAAAACCCTTCACCAACTATTTAGGTGAAGGGTTTTTCATTTGCCTAGAATTATCCTTGAGTCGGTACAAATATTGGCATAAGGCATAGGAAACAATCATCTTCCTAACGAGTGGGAATAAAATATTCGGTTTTTGGAAATATTAGGGCTGTTAATAGTTTTCTTAGAAATATTATTGCAGAAAAGTGGATAGAGATTGGCCCAAACGAAATATGGCTTCAACTAGGTCATATACTCTAGTATGGAGGGATGCCAGTGGAACATTCCGTGCAGTTAGGAACGCAAAAATACCGGGAGACTATCTGTGAATGCTTACGTGAATTGCGTGAGAGGGAACAACTTCCTTTACAGATTCTGGAACAGCGGCAGGGGAAACGCTGGATTATTCAGTGTAAGTTTTATGACCCTTCGCAAGAGATGATAGAAGATGACGGCATAATTCAAAGAATCCACCGCTATTACTTGGCAAATGCACTTGCGGAGACAATTTTGCTTCATTGGGAGAAAGAACATGTTCGCCAAGTAATCAAAAAAAAGCATCGTTTTACGAAAGACAATTGGCAGATGGTAACCAACAAGGCTTTGGAGTATTTAAATAAAGGATTAGGGCAAGTTCGTGGATACCGTGTTAACCGCAAGACGAGCCTTGTGACCCAGATTTTGAGTTGCTTAGATCAGAGTGACGTTTTTGACATAGAGGGTTTTTTGCATTTTCGTGCGCAGGAGTATAAAAGCGATGTTAGCAAGGCCGTGGAATTCGCGATTAACGAGTACGTGGTTGAAAAAGAGTACCTGGAGTTTATTCAACTCTTAAGGCATTTTGTGGATAGTCAAAAGCCTCGTTTAGAGATTTTGCATGTTGGCATGACGCCCCAAGGCAGGTTCCATCTTTATAACAATGAAGGGGTCAAAGTAACGCATCAGTACCTAGAAGATTATCAACTTGATAACGTCCGAGAGTTGGGTTATGAAGACTTATTAGTCAGCGCGTTGATTGCCGTTGCGCCTCGCCAAGTTACGTTACATATTCGTTATGAGGGTTATAAAGATACGTTGCAAACGATTCGAAGTGTTTTCGGGGAGCGTGTGCAAGATTGTCAAGGTTGTTCTTTATGTGAAAAATTTTGACAAAGAAGAGGAGACATTGATATAATAAATTAAGAATTTTGCCGAAAAATTAGCTGGCAAGAGAAGGCATAGGCTGGATATTGAGTTATAAATCGATGATAGGGAGAGTACCCTGATTCTATTGTGTAAGAGAAGGAATGCCAAGGCTGCAAGCATTTCTCACGAGCATTCAGGAGAAAACCACCCTTAAGTGTTGGGCGTGCGTAAGCTCAGCCGTACCCCGCGTTAAGGGAGAACGAGTGAAAGGGTATTCGTATGACCTTTCAATTGGGTGGAACCACGGGAGTAAACTCTCGTCCCTATTTGGGATGAGGGTTTTTTTATTTTCAAAATTGGTAAGGAGTGATTTTAATGATTCAGGTTACTTTAAAAGACGGCTCAATTCGCGAGGTTGAACAGGGAACGACAATAGCAGGACTGGCCGCCGCTATCTCCCGAGGCTTAGCTAAGTTAGCTGTAGCTGGGAAAGTCAATGACAAGATGAAGGATCTTACGTTTCAGCTCACTGAAAACGCGGCAGTCGAGATTGTAACGATAGATAGTGAGGAAGGATTAGAGGTATTAAGACACTCTACTTCCCATTTGATGGCCCAAGCTGTGGGAAATTTGTTTCCGGGGACGAAATTTGGCATAGGCCCAGCCATTGCAAAAGGATATTACTATGACTTTGACTCTGAGCATATCTTTACACCAGAGGATTTGGTAAATATAGAAAAAGAGATGAACCGACTGGTGAAGGAGAAGCATTCCTACGCACGGAGAGAGGTCTCCAGAGCTGAAGCGCTCGCCTACTTTAATGACCTGGGTGAAGGATATAAGGTTGAGCTCATTGAGGGTCTCCCTGAAGATGCTACGATCTCAATGTACACTCAAGGGAATTTTACAGACCTTTGCGCTGGACCCCATTTGCCTTCAACATCGAGTATCAAAGCCTTTAAGCTTATGAGCCTAGCGGGTGCGTATTGGCGGGGTAATGAGAAAAACAAAATGCTTCAACGTATCTACGGAACAGCTTTTGCTAAACCTTCAGATTTGGAAGATCACCTGTTTAAGCTGGAAGAGGCTAAACGACGGGATCATCGCAAGCTCGGTTTAGAGCTTGATCTTTTTAGCTTGCATGAGGAGGGCCCTGGTTTCCCCTTCTTCCATCCCAAAGGCATGATTTTACGTAATGCACTTGAGGATTTCTGGCGCCAGGAACACAGGAGACGTGGCTATCAAGAAATTAAGACTCCCATTATTCTGAATCGTTCGATGTGGGAGCAATCCGGCCATTGGGATCATTACAAAGAAAACATGTATTTTACCCAAATTGATGACCAAGACTATGCTGTAAAACCTATGAATTGCCCAGGCGGCATGATTATGTATAAGACAAAACTTCGCAGTTACCGGGATCTTCCACTGCGGGTCGGGGAATTGGGATTAGTACACCGCCATGAGCTTTCTGGTGCTTTACACGGTTTATTAAGGGTCCGAAATTTTACTCAAGACGATGCACACATCTTCATGCTCCCATCTCAAATCAAGGAAGAACTAATTGGCGTTATCGAGCTAGTTGACTATTTCTATAAAGTGTTTGGTTTTGACTATAATGTTGAATTGTCGACTCGTCCTGAAGGGTCCATGGGATCAGATGAGGACTGGGAAACGGCGACCAACGCACTTCAAGAAGCATTAGAGGAAAAAGGTATAGTTTACAAGGTTAATCCAGGCGATGGTGCCTTCTATGGACCTAAGATTGACTTTCATGTGCAGGATTGCCTCGATCGGACTTGGCAGTGCGGAACGATCCAACTCGATTTCCAAATGCCTGAGAAATTTGACTTAAACTATATCGGAGAAGATGGTCAAAAACATCGGCCAGTAATGATTCATCGAGTTGTGTATGGAAGCATCGAACGCTTCATTGCACTTTTGACGGAACACTATGCAGGGGCTTTTCCTGTCTGGTTGGCACCGCTTCAAGTTCGTATCTTGCCGATTAGTGAGCGACATCATGACTATGCTAGAACCCTTGTCTCCCGTCTCAACGAACTCGATATACGAGTAGAGGCAGACGAACGCAAAGAAAAAATTAGCTATAAGATCAGAGAAGCTCAAACTGAAAAGATTCCGTTTACGTTAGTTGTGGGGGATCAAGAATCCGAGTCTGATATGGTAGCAGTCCGTCGTTATGGTCAAGGGGATGCTGGAGAAAAGATGACGGTAGAAGAGTTTGTTATACTCATCCAAGCCGAAATTAAGAGTAAGAAAATTCTGAAGGTTAATCTTAAAGAGGACTAAGAATGAACTAAGACAAGTGAATTAGGTATAAATTTACATTACTTTGAGAAAGGGTGTTGACAAAAGCCAGCTATTAATATAAGATATTTGTTGTCAAGCAGAAGCCATCCGCTTCTCACCTTACGGCGTACGTTGTTAAGGTATCTTCTGGTCCTGAGCTTAGTATGTGCTCACGATTGTTTTAGAAGACGGGTGGTACTCATCCGTCTTTTTTGTTTTGCGCTGATATATTTAATGGGGGTGGTTTCTTATTAGCAAGGACTTAAGACTAAATGACGAAATCCGGGTTCGAGATGTCCGTCTTGTCGGTGAAGAAGGAGAACAACTTGGGATCATGACAGCACGAGATGCCTTGACCCTAGCAGTCGAGAAGTCTTTAGATCTCGTAGAGATCGCACCGACGGCCAAGCCGCCGGTCTGCAAACTAATGGATTATGGCAAATATAAGTATGAGCAAGCTAAGCGGGATAAAGAAGCTCGCAAAAAGCAAAAGAACATGGAAATTAAAGAAGTTAAATTGCGCCCGAACATTGAGGATCATGATTTCGAAACCAAAGCCCGCAACGCCCAACGCTTTTTAGCGGACGGTGATAAGGTAAAGGTCACGATCATGTTCCGTGGGCGCGAAGTTACACACCCTGAGCTTGGGAAATCGTTATGTGTGAGGCTCGCCGAGTTTTGCAAAGCAGAGTGTACTGTAGAGCGTGAGCCTAAGCTTGAGGGACGAAACATGATTATGATTTTGGCCACAATTAAACACGACTAATTACCAAGAGGGGGATTGCTCAATGCCTAAGATGAAAACCCACCGTGGAGCGGCTAAGCGCTTTAAGAAAACAGGAACCGGTAAAATCGTTCGGATGCATGGCTACACTAGTCACATGTTGGAGAAAAAGTCGCCGAAAAGAAAACGAAATTTGCGCCAATCGACTATCATGCACAAAAGCGATGCCAAACGGATTGCAAATATGATTGCTTATCTATAAATACTTGACTTAAAAGGAGGTCTTCGGGATGGCCCGTGTCAAAAAAGGCGTAACGAAACATGCACGACATAAAAAGATATTAAAGCTCGCAAAAGGATACCGTGGAGCGAAGAGCAAACTTTATCGCCCAGCGAATGAACAAGTCTTAAAATCCTTAGCTTATTCCTATGCGCATAGAAAAGATAACAAAGGTAACTTCCGTAAGCTTTGGATCGCCAGAATCAACGCAGCTGCACGTCTGAACGGTTTATCCTACAGCCGCATGATGAACGGTTTAAAGAAAGCTGGAGTTTCTGTTAATCGCAAAATTCTAGCCGAACTCGCGATTAGCGATGCGGCAGCGTTTACTGAAATCGTTAATGTTGCTAAAGTACAAATCAACGGATAAGGCATATGAAAGGAAATAACAAGTCAAACATGCCGACGCAGTATGACACAAAATAGACTGGCAGACTGACTGGTTATTTCCTTGAATGTGTCTTTAGAAAACTTGGTTAGCGACCACGAAGACACTGTCTTCGCACGTATTAGTCATTCTGTCAGCCCTCAGGCGACGTCGCTAGCCTTAGTTGCACTTATACTTTCTGAACTAGTATAAGTAGAGAGGGTGCAAATGCATCCTCTTTTACTCTTACTGGCATGAATTTATGGTATGGGCAATTCATGAATTGTCCATACGGTGTACGGAGGTGGCATAGATGCTTGAGTCCTTACAGAATGAACAGGTAAAATATGTGGTCTCCTTACAGCGGCGTAAAGTCCGTGAGGAGGCCCAATTGTTTGTGGTCGAAGGATGGCGATTTGTTGAGGAGGCAGTGAGCAGAAAGGCTCCTATCAAAAAGGTGTATATTTGCCAAGAACGTGAGCCGTTAGAGTGGCAGTCTCTTCAGAAAAGGTTATGTGAACGAAACATCCCTTTTGAGGAAGTGGATGGACGCGTGCTTCGTAAAATGAGCTCCACAGAAGAACCACAGGGTATTTTAGCGGTTGTTCATCAAACGAACCATTCATGGTCAGATTTACAAATCAATCCGAAGACAGTCTTGCTTATTTTGGACGGTATTCAGGATCCTGGGAACCTAGGTACCATTCTACGCACAGCGCTGGCTTCAGGCGTTCGTTATGTTTGTTTGACCCCGGGGACCGTCGATCTCTATAATCCTAAAGTGTTGAGGAGCACAATGGGGGCTCTGTTTTCCCTAGTCCTTCTGATCGACAAGCAACCAAAAGATATTTTAAACTTTTGTCGGGAACGAAAGCTGAGTATCTTGATGGGAGATATTCAAGGCTGCTCGGTATACCATACGAAATTGCCGGAGGGCCCACTTGCTCTGGTTGTCGGAAATGAGGGCAAGGGTCCATCTCCTTTGTTTAGGAGTTTGGATGTCCAGCGTGTTACTATTCCAATGGCGCAAGATGTAGAGTCCCTTAATGTGGCAATAGCTACGGGCATATTGTTATATGAAATTGTCCGGCAAAGGGATTTCTTGTAAAACGTAGGAGCTATATGCTATAATTTTCTGCAGGGCATATGCCACAAAAGAGACTGGCATACTGACTGGTTATTTTGTGGCATATGCCTAACATGAAAATAGACTAAATATGCAACTATAATGCGATGATCAGGTTAAAAGGTGTGGTTTCTTTTCAGGGAGGTATGGTCTTAGACTGTGAGCCAGCCAAGAAGGTATCCACCTCTTAAGGCGTTTCTCGAGAATGTGCCTTAAATTAAAGAGGTTAAATTTCGCCTGAGAGTGGCCTGCTGATCTGTAGGTAGGCCCGGTCTCCGCCGTTAAAAGGAGCTTAAGTGTGGCTGAATTGGCTAAACTAGGGTGGTACCGCGAGAATAGGCTCTCGTCCCTTTCAGGGGACGGGTGTCTTTTTTTCTATATACAGTCAGATCTCCAAGCCACTGAGCGGCACCACTGATGAATAGGTTAGAGCACCGCCCAAGGAGGGCAAGGTATCGGATGACTAAATGATGTGAGTAGTAAGAAAGGGTGGTTTACTTGAAGAGTGAAATCCTCCGTATTGGAGAAGAGACCTTGCGAGAACTGAAGGAGCTGGACAGGCAGGAAGCGCTCCAAGAGTTAAAGGTGAAGGTCTTCGGGAAAAAAGGGTCTCTAACCGCATTGCTGCGTCAAATGGGAGGCTTAAGCGCTGAAGAGCGGCCGATTATGGGTCAAGTTGTCAATGAGATGCGGAGCCGTCTGGAACAAGCGTGGGAAGAACGCAGCATAGAGTTAGACACGATGGCCTTAGAGAAGCGCTTGGCTACGGAACGCATTGACATTACGTTACCGGGAATTCGAGTTCTAAGTGGACATCATCATCCCCTTACTCAGGTTGTGGAAGAGATTGAAGACATCTTTTTGGGTATGGGATTCCAAATAGCCGAAGGACCGGAAATTGAGACGGATTATTATAATTTTGAAGCTCTGAATCTGCCGAAAGAGCACCCGGCTCGCGAAATGCAAGATTCCTTCTACATAACAGAGGAAATTCTCCTTCGAACCCAAACTTCTCCCGTTCAGATTCGCACAATGGAAAAACTTCATCCTCACCTCCCTGTGAAAGTCATCGCGCCAGGGAAAGTGTATCGCAATGATGACGATGCGACCCATTCCCCGATGTTTCACCAGGTTGAGGGGCTTGTTGTGGATCACGGGATTCGCATGTCAGATCTTAAGGGCATTCTTCTGAATTTCTCTCGCCAGATGTTCGGCGACTCCAGAGAGATTCGTTTAAGGCCGAGCTTTTTTCCATTTACTGAGCCAAGCGCTGAAGTGGATGTTTCCTGTATGCTTTGTGGGGGAGCGGGCTGTCGTCTCTGTAAAGGGACTGGATGGATAGAAATATTAGGATCGGGAATGGTTCATCCAAGAGTCTTAGAAATGGGCGGTTACAATCCGAAGGACGTCACGGGATTTGCCTTTGGTATGGGGGTGGAACGCATTGCTATGCTGAAATTCGGAATTGAAGATATGCGACTTCTATTTGATAACGACTTGCGCTTTTTGCAGCAGTTTTAAGGAGGAAAGGTCATGAAAGTCAGTTTAGAATGGTTGCGCGAACTGGTTGATGTCGATCAGAAGGCAGAACAGTTAGCGGAAACGTTAACCCGAGGCGGGATTGAAGTCGAGAATGTCGAGAATCTGAATAAAGGCTTCGAAAAAGTAGTGATCGGCGAAATAGTCAGTTTGACAAAACATCCCGATGCAGATCGACTTTGGGTCTGTGTCGTGAATGTGGCTCAAGAAGCCGTGACGATTGTCACAGGGGCTCAGAATTTGCTGGTTGGAGACCGGATTCCGGTGGCCTTAGTAGGAGCAACCCTTCCCAATGAACTGTCTATCCGGAAGTCTAAGCTGAGAGGGGTTGTCTCGCAAGGCATGTTGTGTTCGCGTGAAGAGCTCCTGCTTGATGCGACGGTAGGCATCGAGCGCAGTGCAGAAGGGATCCTTGTTTTACTACCTGAGGCCCCAATCGGAGAGAATTTCGGTAAATTTTTAGGACGCGAAGACAGTGTTCTGGATTTGGAACTTTACCCGAACCGGCCGGATTGCTTGGCAATGGTGAATGTCGCTCGAGAAGTAGGGTCTCTCACCAAGACAAAGCCCCATCTGCCTAAATGGGCGGATCAAAATCTAGCGCTTCCCCTACCAACGGATCCGAATCTTAAGATTATTATTGAAGATGAAGAGTTATGCTGGCGTTATGCTGGCTTAGTGGTCGAAGATGTTCAGATTGCTCCTTCTCCGGAGTGGATGCAGCGACGGCTTAAAGCCGCAGGGGTCCGGCCTATTAATAATATTGTGGATATTACCAACTACTGTATGCTGGAAATGGGACAACCGTTGCATGCCTTTGACAGGGACAAGATCGTAGGGGATGTTCACGTCCGAGCCGCGCGTGCGGAAGAAAAAATCGTCACCCTAGATGGAGTTGAACGGACACTCCAACCCGATACCTTGCTCATTGCGGATGACTGTCAGCCTTTGGCAGTTGCTGGTGTAATGGGTGGGTTAGATAGTGAAATCACAAGGGATACCAAGCGGTTGATGATTGAATCCGCTCACTTTTCTGCGGTCAGTGTTCGTCGGACAAGCCGTCGCTTAGGGCTCAGGTCGGAGGCTTCCAATCGCTTTGAAAAGGGTATCAATGTCTATGGAATCGTGGCCACGCTAGGGCGGGTTTGCGATTTGCTCCTGGATTTGGGGGCGGGGCGCCCGGTTGCTCTCGTGGATGTCGTGAAGAACCTTCCTCCTCAGCGTCAGGTTAGTCTATCGGTTGAACATACATCGACCGTCCTTGGTGCAGAGCTCAAATCTGCGGAGATTCGCCAAGTTTTGGAGGATTTGAACTTTGAATATACGGAACAAGCTGGACTATTCAACGTCGTGATTCCAACCTATCGCACAGACATTGAAATTGAAGAAGACCTTATGGAGGAAGTTGCCCGTCTGATCGGCTATGACCGTATACCGACAACACTACCTCAAGGAGATCTGACGCAAGGGAGCAGAACCCCTGAACAAGAGTTTCGTCGTCGACTGCGCCAGGCCTTGGTACGATCCGGGATGGATGAGGTCATCACCTATACGTTTACTCGTGCGGAAGCAGATGCCCAGTGGGGCAGCGCCAAGCATTCCATTCCTTTGCTCAATCCGTTACGAGAAGAACTCGGGGTTATGCGAACCTCACTTGTGCCGGGACTACTTGATGTTGCGGCCCGGAACGTATCACGCCGCAACACGGAGGTGAGCATTTTTGAGATCGGGAATACTTATTGGGGAGAGGAGCAACCTTTGCAGAAACTTCCTCGAGAAGAATTACGAGTGGCCGGGGTGGCCGTGGGTAAGAGCGGAAGGCATTGGCTAAACCAACCTGCAAACTATGATTTCTATTATCTCAAGGGAATATTAGAAGAAGTGACTCGAGAATTTGGGCTTAAATTAGAATACCGAATAGCTAAGAATCACTCCTTACTCCACCCAGGGCGTTCAGCTGACGTCTATCTTCAGAATCAGTGTGTTGGCTTCCTTGGTGAAATGCATCCCTCTCTAGAAAAGGAGTGGGGACTAGAACGGGTGGTAATATTCGAATTAGAGTTTGACTCACTGTTGGCGCGGATGCGACCAACCGTTCGTGCTCACTCTATCCCGCGGTTCCCTGCGATCCAAAGGGATCTAGCTGTAGTTGTAGTCAATGAGACTCCCGCTGATGCGGTGATGTCTAAGATGCGAAAGCTTGGTGGGGAATTGTTGCAACAAGTAGACATATTTGATGTCTATAAGGGAAAACCTATTCCGGATGATCACAAAAGCCTTGCTTTTGCGTTGCGCTATCAATCTCTAGAACGAACGTTGACGGATGAGGAAGTAAATCTGTTGAATTCGCGTATTCTAGAGGGGATTCAGCAGGAGTTCGGTGCGGAATGGCGAAAATAGAGAGAAAGATTAAAATTTGGTAGCAAAGAGAGCGAGGGGAAATTGTGACGCAGGAGTCAGTCAAAATCACTGTTGAAATTTTTGGAGAAAAGCATGTGGTCCGTGGTGAAAGGACAGCGACTTATATCCAAGAGTTGGCGCATGAAGTCGATAAGAAAATGCGCCTGATTGCTCAACGGTTACCTCGCTTGGGTGTTCACCAAATTGCTGTTTTGACCGCTCTAAATTTCGCTGATGAGCTTGCCAAATTGCGGGAAGAACAAGAAACATTAATGCAGCTGCTCGGAGAAAAGACAGAGTAACATCTTAAACCAATAATCTGTAGGGACCTAATTAGTTGAGTAAATAATAGATATACAGATTATTGACTTAGTTGCACGAAGCTGCTGATCAATAAATAATAGCACCAGCATTCTTGTGGATAGAATGCTGGTGCTATTATGGCGTTTTCTCGGAAACTTCGTTACAATAGGAAAGGGAAGGGGGAGAAATAAAATGCACATGGTGATGATTTTCCTGGATGGTTTTGGCCTAGGAGGAAAAGATGATAATCCCATTGTTGCGGCGAAAACCCCTTCGCTCGATGAGTTGTTAGGTGGGCATTTCCTTTGGGGAAAACGCTACGTTACCCATAACAATACGGTACTTAGACCGCTCGATACTATGCTGGGAGTGGAGGGTACGCCTCAGAGTGCAACCGGTCAGACGACTCTCTGGACAGGCATAAATGCAGCTAAAGCGATTGGACATCATCTCCGTGCGTATCCTAATCAACTCTTGGCTGAGATTATTGCCGAGAAGAGTATCTTTAGGCAATTAGCTGAAGTCGGTAAGACGACTATGTTTGCCAATACATTTACCAAGGGATATGATCAAGCAGTTTCAAGCGGGAAAAGAACACATACAGCTTCAACTTTGTCCGCTCTAGCGGGAGGAGTGCGCTTGAGACGGGTGCCTGATTTAAGAGCGGGTTTAGCGGTGTATCAGGATATGACAAACGAAATACTTGTTCAGCAAGGAGAACAGGTTGCGGTTATTTCTTCATATGAAGCTGGAAGACGTTTGGCAAATTTGGCTTTGCGCTATGATTTTACGTTATATGAATTTTTCCAGACAGATATTAAAGGGCACAAGCAACTTTGGGATGAAGCAATTGGTTTAGTTGAAAGGATAGACAGTTTTATCGGAGGTTTTCTCTCAGTTGTTGAGGAAAAAGATGTAGCTTGGATTCTGACAAGTGACCATGGCAACATCGAAGATTTTTCGGTTAAAGGGCATACAGCAAATCCAGTGCCGGCACTCTGTTGGTCTAATCGGCCAGTGAAATGGCCGGCATGGGATACCCTTGAAGAGGTGACTCCTGGTATTTTAAAGTTGTTAACTCAAGGAGAAGCGTTCTAGAATAGGTCTAATTGGAATGATCGTACGGATATAGATAGCCCCTCTGTTTTTAAGACAAAGGGGCTATCAATTGCAACAATTGTACAAATTATAGGTAAACAATTATAATAAAGTTGTTGTCTAGGCCCAATACACTAGGTTGGTCTAATCAGCCGGCAGTATAGCCGGAATGGGAGCGTAACAATTAAATGGATGAAGTGAAAAATAAGAAATTCCGTCCGCTGGAGCTTTTGGCCCCGGCAGGGAGCTTCGAGGCATTTAAAGCGGCTGTGGAAAACGGGGCAGATGCAGTTTACCTCGGAGGAAAAAGCTTTAGTGCTCGGGCAAGTGCAGCAAATTTTGACTTAGAAGAGTTGCTTAAGGCAGTTCGTTATGCCCATGAACGACAGGTTAAAGTATATGTGACCGTAAATATTCTTATAGCCGACCAAGAGTTCCCGGAACTGTTGGACTATCTCTACGCCTTGCACGAAATAGGTGTCGATGCCGTGATCTTGCAAGATGTGGGGGTCGCGGAGTTAATTCATACTATTCTTCCGGAAATGGAAACTCATGCCAGCACTCAAATGACGGTCAATACAAGTTGGGGGGTCCAGCATCTGGAAGCGCTTGGCTTTTGTCGAGTTGTTTTGGCAAGAGAGACCTCAGCTGAAGAGATGAAAACGATTGCGGAAAAGACGCCGCTTGATCTTGAAGTGTTTGTGCACGGCGCACTTTGTGTTGGTTATTCTGGACAATGTCTGATGTCAAGTTTTATTGGGGGACGGAGTGGAAACCGTGGCACGTGTGCGCAACCTTGTCGAATGACGTATCAGCTCGTAAATGAGGAGCAGGAGAACCTTTTAGTACAAAAAAACACGGGGGAACACTTGTTAAGCCCTCGGGATTTAAACTTAGCTGAGGAACTAGCGGAGTTGCAACGAATCGGTATTCGTTCCCTTAAAGTAGAGGGGAGGATGAAGCGACCCGAATACGTGGCAACCGTGATCCGTCTCTACCGGCAAGCCATAAAGCGACTGGAAGATCAGTTGGAAGGCAGTGCAGTTAGCGCCTTGCTTACACCGGGCGAACATCAGGAATTGTTACAGGTGTTTAATCGGGATTTCACAAGCGGGTATTTATGGGGGAATCTCGGCGCAGAACTTATGAGCTATAGTCGCCCGAACAACCGGGGGACTCGTCTGGGGCGAGTGGCTCGCTTAGAACCAGGTCGATTATCCCTTAAACTGGAGTCGGCTTTACACCCTGGTGACGGGATTGAATTTTGGACAGGTCGCGGACGGGAAGGGATCACGGTCGGGGTAATTTGGAAGGACCAGACAGAGGTTGCAGAGGGATTGCACGGGGAAACCGTCCAGATTGAGTATTTTGGCATAGCCCAGCCTGGAGACCGGGTCTTTAAGACCAATGATGCGATGTTGATGGAAAAGGCCCGAGAAAGTTTCCAAGAGGGACGGGAGCAACGCAAAAAGCCTCTGATCATGCGCTTAGCGGGGCAAGTAGGAGATAAATTGTGTTTAGAGGTCATGGAGAGCGAGCGTACAGTTGCCGTATATTCGACGAGCGCGGCTCAAAAGGCTTTGAAAAGGCCTTTGACCTGGGACTATGCCTTCCAGCAGTTAGGGAGATTAGGGACAACACCCTTTTGGCTAGATAAGTTGGAGTTGGAGATTGAAGAAGGCATCATGTTGCCAGTCAGTGATCTCAATGAAATGCGCCGTTCGGCGGTTGAGGACTTACTAAAAGGAGCGCCTCGGCCAAAGGTCGACCGCCAAACGTATAGGCAGAGAATAGAGCGCTGGAAACAGCGTCAGGCCGAAGAGCGGGCAAGCATAAAGGGTGGTGTCGTCCCCCAGATTTCTGTGGCGGTAAGTGATAAAGAAACGCTTCTAGCCGCCCTAAAGGCGGGAGCTAATCGAGTGCTTATCGGTGGGGAACATTGGCGTTCCCGGCAGGGGTTTTCGTTAGAAGAGATTCGTAGTGGTTTTGAGATTTGCAGGAAGCAGGGAATCGATTGTGTTTGGCGTTTGCCACGCATCTTAAATCAAACCCAGAGTGCAAGTCTATTATTAAATCTCAAAAAAGCAGCTGAGTGGGAGAAAAAACCGAAACTGATGATTTCGAACCTCGGTGAGTTGGAGATGTTACGCGCCGTTGATGCCGATTGGCCGTTTGAAGTGGATTATTCCTTAAATGTCTTTAACGAAGCCAGTTTAGCCTATTTTCTGCGCTTGGGTGCCCAAAAGGTGACCCTGTCGCCCGAACTGCACCACGAACAACTCGCCCATTTAGCGAAATGGCCGAGAGTGGAGCTCCTAGCATTTGGGGATCTCGAAATGATGGTAAGTGAATACTGCCCAGTAGGGGCAACTCTGGGCGGAAAAACAGGGGAACACTGTGCAGGAACGTGTGTGAAAGAATCGCATTACTTGCGCGATCGTATGCGCTATGATTTTCCGGTCGAGACAGATCAGGAGTGTCGGATGCACCTCTTTAATGTTAAGATCCTCAACCTTTATGAAGAACTTGCCCAGATTCGGCGCATGGGGGTTTCAACTATTCGTTTGCAGTTGACCCGGCAAACTCCCGCGCAAGTTCGGCAGATTGTTCGTTTGTTTGTTGAGGCTTGGGATACATTGTCTGAAAGCAAGAAACCCTCAAGGACGTCGGATGAGGGGATGGCAGAGTTAACCTCACTTTTCCCGGAGGGATTTACGAAAGGGCATTTCTTCCGCGGTGTGTTGTAGATATAGAGGAGGAACTATGGGAATCGAAGCTAAAGTCCTAAATAAACTGGACTTTCCAACGGTATTGTCACGTTTAGCTGAATATTGTATCCTGCCCCGAGCAAAGGAACTGGCCGTTGGCTTAATACCTGATATCGATTACGAATCGGTACGTTTGGTGTTGCGAGAAACAGAAGAAGGAAAAAATCTGTTGCGAGGAAATCCTCTTTTTTCCGTCCGTGGGGCTAAAGAAATCCGTGTCTATATCGAACGTTGTCTACGAGGCGGGGTAATTCACGGGGAGGAACTTCTCGAGATTAGAGATACTCTTAGAGTAGGGCGGAAAATAAAACTGCTCCTTTGGGAATTTAAAGAGGAGTTTCCTGGATTATGGGAGATCGCTCTCCCCATCGAAGCGCAGAAGGATTTAGAAGACGAAATCTCCCGTTGTATTTCGGAGGACGGGAAGGTAGCAGACAACGCTTCCCCGGAACTCTCAGACTTAAGGCGCGCTCTAAACCGCCTGCAGCATCGTATTCGGGAAAGCTTGGAGGGGACTTTGCGGAATTCTGCGTATCAGAAGATGCTCCAAGACCCTATTATCACCCAACGTTCGGATCGTTATGTGCTACCTATAAAGCAGGAATACCGCACAAGTTTTCCCGGCATTGTACACGATCAATCAGCGAGTGGCGCAACCCTTTTTATTGAACCTATGCCCGTAGTTCATCTGGGTAACGAACTGCGAGAAGTGATTTTGAAGGAACAACGTGAAGTTCTGCGCATTCTCCAAATGCTCTCCTCCCAAATTGAGGCACGGGCGGATGGGGTGGCAGAGCTTCATGAAGCTCTGGCTAAATTAGATCTTGTGGTGGCCAAAGCTCATTTAAGTGTGGCAATGAATGCTGGTGCGCCAGAATTGGTCTTAGGTCAACATGTGAAGCTTGTACAGGCTAGGCATCCATTAATTTCAGGAAAGGTGGTCCCTCTTTCTGTAGAATTAGGGATTGATTTTGATACGTTAGTGATTACAGGGCCCAATACTGGTGGAAAAACGGTGGCTCTGAAAGTGGTTGGACTTATGGCTGCTATGACTCAGTCTGGTCTTCACATTCCTGCAGAAAGTGACTCTCGAATGGGGGTTTTTACTCAGATTTTTGCGGATATAGGGGACGAACAAAGTGTGGAGCAATCTTTAAGTACCTTCTCAGGACATATGAAAAACATTGTGGAAATTATTGACAGGTCTGACGGGCGGTCTTTAGTTTTGCTTGATGAGGTTGGGGCCGGGACAGATCCGACGGAAGGGGCAGCCCTAGCGATGGGCATTTTAGCAGAACTCCATGAACGCGGCTGCCGGACGGTATCCACGACCCACTATGGAGCACTGAAGACGTTCGCTTATGAGACTCCACGCGTTAAAAACGCTTCAGTGGAATTTGATACGGAGACCTTGCGTCCAACGTATCGGTTGTTAATAGGGATTCCGGGTAAAAGTAATGCTTTTACGATCGCTGGCCGGCTAGGTTTAAGTGAACAGGTCCTGGCAAGAGCTAATACCTTTGTAACGGAACGAGAAATGCAGGTGGCAGATCTCATCGAAAACTTAGGAGAAACCCACCGCGAGATTGAATTGGAAAAACAAAAAGCTAAAACAGGGCGTCAAGCAGTAGAGCGGCAAAGTAAGGCTTTGGAAGAAAAGACGATACTCTTAGATGAGGAATATGAAATACTCTTGGCCTTGGCAAAAGATGAGGCCAGCGAGCTTGTACGCCAAGCTAAACGGGAAGCCGATGCCATAATTGAGCAATTAAAAGAGGCCCTTAAAAAGGATAATAAACAACAACAAGATATCGAAAAAGCTCGTCAGGGATTTCATCGTATCTCCGCTAAGCTTGAAAAGGGCCGGAAAATACAACGTTCTGGCAGCGGTTTAACGGCAGATCAGCTTAAGCTTGGGCAGACGGTTCAGATGACGAAACTTCGTCAGAAAGGGCAAATTTTAAAGCTTCCAAATTCGAACGGAGAGGTCCTAGTTCAAGCGGGCATTATGAAAGTCATGGTTCCGCTGGAGGAATTAAGGTTAGCTAATGAAGAGAAAAAAGTTCCACCAAAATATTCACGGGAAGCGAACATTGGGTTTCGAAAAGCGGAGGAGATTCGCAGCGAGATTGATCTGAGAGGGATGCTCGTCGAGGAGGGAACGCAGGCTCTCGACAAATATTTAGATGACGCCGTGCTTGGTGGAATCGGTTTGATTTATGTTATTCACGGCAAAGGGACAGGGGCTATGCGTGCGGGTATTCAGGATTTTCTAAAAGGGCATCCGCATGTACGAAGCTTTAGAATAGGAGAATATGGAGAAGGGGATTCTGGAGTTACTGTTGTTGAGCTAAAGTAAGCAAAAACCATGAGCCGAAAAAGTAGAAAGATCTTGGCAAAAATTAAAACAAACAGCACTGTAAACCTTTGGTTTACAGTGCTGTTTGTTTCTGAAAAAGGATATTAGTCGGTAATTGTTAATTTGACACTTCCCGAGGAAGGCCCGACCCCTAAACCGTTGCGATTTTTAAAAGCGGCCCAGAAGACATACTCGCCAGGAACGGGAGGTTTGCCTCTGTCAGCAAGTGAAATGGTAATTGAGGTCGTTGTTGAGTTTGAAGCCTCAATGGGGAAGCTTTCTACAGCAGTTTGACCTGTACGCTGAAGGTAAAAAATGGTGGAATCCCCCTTGTTTTCGAGCGGGATAGTCATTGGAATAACCGCTTTAAAAGTTTTGGCATTATAGGCAACTTGGCCAAGTGTGGGAGAGGGAAGCGTGGGATCCACTTGTGAAGGAGTAGTTATTGGAGGAGTACTGACCGGAGGATTGCTTGCTGGTGGGGTAGTTGTTGGAGGAGTGCTTATCGGAGATTGATTCGTTAGATCTGGACCTGATATTGGATCAGAATCAGAATCAGAAACTGTGCCATTAGGTGGTCTGTAAGGAGCCTCATCGGAAGGCCAGGTTAAGGAGGGATCCCTGCTGGGCAAATTTAAAAAAGTTTTAGTTAAAGTACTTCTTGATCTTGAAGATGCTAATATGTTGGGCTGATCTGCGTCGACATTTTCTTGGATCCATACATCGCTGGTTCGGGTGGGA
The DNA here is from genome assembly GCA_900290375.1 of Candidatus Desulfosporosinus infrequens. GTDB lineage: Bacteria > Bacillota > Desulfitobacteriia > Desulfitobacteriales > Desulfitobacteriaceae > Desulfosporosinus > Desulfosporosinus infrequens. The sequence continues at coordinate 4,478 of OMOF01000048.1, read as the reverse complement.
AGATCACCTTTGGCGGCGATTTCGGTCCCAATAAATTTGTCGGGAGTTAAACTACTGGGAAGTAACCCTGATTTCATATCGAAAGAACCCGTAACAATTCCAGAAGGTTCAACAAAGGTTGATTGTACAGGCAGATCCTGAAGAGCGACTGTCATGACCTTTCTCCAGACTTGGGCGGGAAAGCTTCCGCCATAGACATTATGCAAATAATGTTGTCCGTCTGGGTCAGAATCGTAGCCCATCCAGACGATCCCGGCGTAATTGGGGGTATAACCAGCAAACCAGGCATCCGGATTACCCGATTTATTACCATACTTACTAGGGTCTAGCGAAGTGGTACCGGTTTTTCCGGCAATAGCCCAATCCCCGATTTGGGCACTGACTGCTGTTCCGTCAGTCACTACGCTGCGTAGCAAGTTGTTAATAATATAGGCAGTAGTTTCCTTCATAACACGGTTTTTTTCAATTTTCGGGGTAATCACGGTGGTCCCCTTGGCGTCCAGGACTTTAACTATGGCGTGAGTGGAAACGCTAACGCCGTTGTTGGCATAAACTCCGTAGGCAGTGGCCATGTCCAATGTGGAGACAAGTGGAGTGCCCAAGGCTAGGCTCAAAACTCGATCTCTCTGTTCAAGAGGAAGTCCGAGATTATTTTTGCCAAACGTCCAACCGTAATCGACTCCGATGAGGTTAAGCAATTTAACGGCATAGACATTGACAGAGTCTTCAAGGGCATAACGCATGGTAATAAGGCCTTTCCACCCTCGATCTATAGTATCGAAATCAGTGGGTGTCCAGGCTTTTCCGGTTCCTTGGTTATAGCTCACCGGCATATCGTCAAGAACTGTACCGGGAAAATATCCACCTTTCTCGATGGCCGGTCCGTAGACGACCAACGGTTTGATCGTTGATCCGGGTTGCCGCTTAGATTGCCAAGCCCGGTTCAGCCCACGCGTCGTATAGTCCCGTCCGCCGACCATCGCCTGAATCGCACCAGTCGAAGGCTCGATGACAGTCATAGCTCCTTGGATCTTAATGTTATCAATTCCTTTGGGAAAATTGGCTGGGTCAGCAAATGCAGCTTCCGCAGCACTCTGAATTTTCGAATTAACAGTTGTATAAATTCGTAAACCACCGTTGTAGATTTGCTCAGGTTTTAAATTAAAGGTAGTTTCTAGTTCTTCGACAACGTAATCCACAAAATACGGGTATTTGTAGTTAGTATCGGTTGACGTTGGTTTTTGAGCCCCACCAAGAGTTTTCTTCATGGTATCAACATAGGTAAAGGCGGCGTCTTTGTCTTGGTCATACTCTTGTGAGGAGATAAGACCAGCATCTCGCATTACCCCGAGGACTATAGTACGTCTGTTTTTAGCAGCTTCGGGATGAAGATAAGGATTATACTGGCTTGGAGCTTGTGGTAAACCTGCTAATAAAGCAACCTCATCTGGTTTCAAATCCTTAAGATCTTTGCCGAAGTAAGTTGTGGCTGCGGCCTGGATCCCAAACGAAGATTCACCAAGGAAAATTTTATTTAAGTAAAAGGTAAGGATTTCATCCTTGGTGTATTCGTGCTCAAGTTGGATGGCAAGAATCGCTTCCTGAATCTTGCGAGTAAGCGTTTTGGCAGTTGGATCGTCAATAAAAGCATTCCGAGCAAGTTGAATACTTATGGTACTCGCCCCTTCTTTAGCACTTCCTGAGCGAATGTCATTCAGTGCTGAGCCGATAATCCGGATGGGATCGACTCCAAAGTGCTCGTAAAAGCGTTTGTCCTCAACCGCGACAAACGTTTTCTTAACAAGATCAGGGATGCCCGAAGCTTGAACAATTTGGCGGTTTTCTGCGCCATGCAATTGAGCAATTTGCACGTTATCTTTGTCATAAACGTAGGATGTTTGTTTTTGGTTATCAAGGTCACTAGGATTCCACTTAGGAGTACCTGCCGCAGCAATTCCGACAACAATTACTACACCAATCAGAGTAAGCACAATGAGACTCGCAATGGACAAGAGAACGACCCGACCTTTAGATAAGCGCTTTTGGCCTCGAGGTCCCGTTGGCTTCCGGGATACTGGCATAAACTGTACCTCCTATTAGACAAGGATGCGGCAATTGGAAACAACTAATTTACTCAGATCTTGGCTGGCGCTTCTCCGCTAAGGTAACACGTGCGAAGACAGTGTCTGCAAGAGGGCTAATACGTGCGAAGACAGTGTCTTCGTGGGCGCTAGCCGGGTTTTCTTTATCCCGAATTATATCATACTTCTACAATTGTAAGGAAATCTTATAAGAACGAGTCAAAGGAAAAAGATGAGATTAGTTGCGAGCTCAACATAGACACGATATAATAACACAAAGTAGCATATGTACACATTGCTAACAGTATGATTGAGAAGAGACTTAGCGGAAGGTTATAGATACATCATTTCGGCGTCAATGTGGGTGGTACCGCGGAAGTGTTTTCGTCCCTCAACCTTGAGTTGGGGGATTTCCTTGTTTTACGCAGATTTAAGGATTTTGGCGATCATTGCAGGAGTTAAGAGGGCGAAGGCACTGGCTTGTGAATAATACGAAGGAGGAGTAAAAGTATGGATATTTTTAGGGAGTTGCAAGATCGAGGACTAGTCTATCAACATACAGACGAGTTGGCGTTGCGTAAAAGATTAGAAGCGGGTCCAATCACATTGTATTGTGGATTCGACCCAACCGCGGACAGCTTACATATTGGAAGTTTGTTGCCTATCTTAGTTTTAAAGCGATTTCAACTAGCGGGACACAAACCTATCGCCTTAGTGGGCGGAGGAACGGGGTTAATCGGCGATCCTAGCGGCAAAGCATCTGAGCGGACGCTGAATCCCAAAGAAATTGTTGATCAGTGGGCACGTAAGATTAAAGACCAGCTTGAACATTTTTTGGATTTTGAAACCAAAGAAAATCCCGCCATTGTAGCCAACAACTATGAGTGGCTTGGTTCTCTTCAGGTGATTGAATTCTTACGTGACATAGGCAAGAACTTTCCGCTGGGTACCATGTTAGCAAAAGACTCAGTAGAAGCACGTATGAGCAAAGGGATATCTTATACTGAATTCAGTTATATGATTCTCCAATCTTATGATTACCTGAAACTCAACGAAGTGTACGGTTGTGAGATGCAGGTGGGTGGAAGTGACCAGTGGGGCAATATTACTGTGGGTATCGACTTAATTCGACGGATGTCGGTCGATCAAGTGAAAGAAATGCATGGTCTGACAATGCCCCTCGTCACGAAAAGTGATGGGATAAAATTCGGAAAGACAGAATCGGGAACGATTTGGTTAGATGCTGAAAAGACGTCACCATATAAATTCTACCAATTCTGGCTGAATACAGATGACAGAGACGTTATCAAATTTCTCAAATACTTTACCTTTATAACAATAGAAGAAATCAACGTATTGGCAGAAGAGTTAGAAAAGGAGCCCGAAAGGAGAAGCGCCCAACGAGCATTGGCTACCGAAGTGACAAAGTTAGTTCACGGACAATACGCCCTCGATCGAGCAGAAAAAATCTCAAGTGCACTTTTCGGAGGAGGTCTTAGAAACCTGTCTGCTGCAGAAATTGAAGAGGGATTTAGTGATGTACCTTCGGCTACTATCGAGAACCCTGAAACAGGGTTTGTTGAGTTGTTGGTCCAAGGTGGAGTAGTCACTTCGAAACGACTCGCCAGGGAGGCGATTGAAAATGGGGCAATCTATATTAACGATGTCCGTCATACAGAGATAGAAACTAAAGTTTCCCAACTAGAGCGCCTAGACGGAAAGTATCTAGTTATACGTCGAGGTAAGAAAAACTATTATCTCATAAAGTTTAACTAAATACGGAGAATACCAGACAGAACTACTGACATTTGACTGTAGTTCTGTCTGACGCAAAATATCCATGGCATCTTTGACTTGTTATTTTCTTTCATATGCCTAATTAGTCTTAATTAAGATGAAAACACCTCTAAAGTAATTATATATTTAGAAATTTGCTGACATATTGTTAATATATCTAAAAAAGTAGTTGACAAGTGAATAATCAAATGTTAATATATCGAAGTGCCGCAAATACACTGCTAAAGTGCAAAAAAAACAATCGAAAGTACATACGGCAAATCAAATTAGTCATTGACAACGTGAGTTGAAAATGTTAGAATGAATTTCTGTGTATAGGCATAACAAAATTGTTTGTTGACCTCCTGCCCTTCAAGGAGGGCTCTAATCTTGGACGGCATGTCCAAACCCTGATCTTTGGTCACCTCCCGCCATCCTTGGCTCCGGTGACACCCAGATCATCCTGATCTTTGAAAACTAAACAACAAGGACAGCCAATGAGAGAAACTCGCAAGAGTTTCAGAAAAAACAATGAGCGAATCATCTTCTTCAATGAAGTGAAATAACTTTTTATGGAGAGTTTGATCCTGGCTCAGGACGAACGCTGGCGGCGTGCCTAAC
>OMOF01000388.1 GCA_900290375.1 Candidatus Desulfosporosinus infrequens | reverse complement strand
ACTATGTGTATTATCTTTCCATGAACTTTGTGTCAAGTACGTGTTAAATAACGTAAAAAAGCCCCCTCACAAGGAGGGGTAGTGGAGGAGGATAGAAATGAAAAAAAGAAAAACCACTTATTAAAACTTAATATTTCATGTATCTTCTCATTAAGGAGGAGATATGACACCTAAAGCACCGGATGACATATCCTCAAAGGATAATATTCCGGTGCTTTGAATTTTGTAGCATATCTGTTTTTTTAGATGGATAATTGTTTCATGAAGTCGCTTGATGCGTTTAAAGAATTTATGGTTGGCTCTAATGTACCAAATTATGTAAGGCGTTACTGCGAAGGTCTAGATGAATTTAAATGGCAGTGGTTCTATTTCCAGATGAAGGAACCTATCGAGTTTGTTACTGATGTGGATTACTTGTTTTATATCCTGAAGTGGATTCTTAAAAGCAATTTTGATGATCTTGGTTATGAAGTATATTTTCAATCGGTCATGAATCCAGAGATGTACCCGGAAGCGCTCATTAAGGACGAATGGTGGTCTATCCTTCAAAAGAGGTACTCTGAACGCTTTAACAGTGAGATCTCCGAGATAGATTGTAATAGTACGGATTGGGCTGTTGCACAGACCATCTAAGGAAGATATACCCATCAATAACACAACGCAATTCCGGTTCCATAAATTCAGAAGGGAGTTATCTAAAATGCTTTTTGAATGTGTAAAGCAGTCTGGAAAGCGTATGGAAAAGTGGCCTGGTAGGATTACACATCTCAGGAACTATGGCAGCCACTTTGAACTCAATATCGTAAGCCGTTCAAGTTTAATGGTTCTATTCGGAAAAACATCCAGTGGATTCTTTGCGAGTATGCCAGATTTTGGTTCCGGGTGCCACTTGGTTAATCCTGATGATATTTTTCGGAATACTGAAAGCCTTTCAAGAGTTCTCGGAAAGGTGGATGGTATTACGGTTGCTACCGCATTATATACTGTTGCAGATAAACTAAAGGTTTTAGAAAATCCAAAATCACTAATATAGCATAGTCCAACCCACGTTTTATTAATTTGAACTGAGGCCTGGCGCTGTGTCGATAATGCGCTCTGCAGGGATGCAACGCCTAACTCCACAACCAGGCTAAAGGATAAATCCTTTCAGGATGCAGTATGAAAATCCTATAAAAGTCACTATATGAAAGGAATTTGTTATGTTCAACTTCAGCGCAAACAACCTGATCTTTGTTTCGAAAAGTCAGCATGATAAGTGCAATATATTCATTCTAAAAGATAGGGATACCAATCGATGTTACAAGGTTTATGATTTCTTGAAATCAGCTATTTTGGAGACAGGTAAACCATATTGTATATCTGGAAAAGTCAACTCTGCCGATAAACTCTATCTGGTTCTTGAAATAGTTAAGGAAGATAAAAAGAATGCCGTAAAAATTTAATAATTTTAAATTTTACTATGGGTGGGAAAAATTTTCCCACCTTTATTTTAATCCATTAACTTAAGTGGCAAAAATTCCTGCTAATATGGTGCCAACCAGATCTGCCGCTGACAGGATAAACGGATAAACAGGAATTCGCAGATCGGTCTGATGAACCTGTCGCGAAGATGGTGCAGTTATTGTACTTTAATAGGATATTCGCCGGTGAGGATGTATTTCTCATACTGATTAGGCGACAACTTTGTCAAATCCCACTGGTACCGGTCATTGTTATAGTAATCCATGTAATCGTCCACTTCAAATTTCAGCTTTGCAAAGGTATCGCATCTATCTATGTGAATTTCATCCTTCATATGTCCGAAAAATGACTCTTGAGGGGCATTATCCCAGCAGTTTCCCCTTCTCGACATAGATTGGCGTAGTTCATTATCCCTGATTAATTCCTGAAATTTTATACTTGTATAATGGCAGCCTTGGTCTGAATGTATCAGTGTCTCACTGCTTAATGAAATACCATAGGTATTGATAAGGATATTGACGGTTTCTAACACAAAATCAACTTCAAGAGACTCACTCAGGACATAGGAAAGCACCTGCTTTGTAAATGCGTCCAGGATGGTTGACAGATATGCTTTACATCCGTTTCCATAAAACATATATGTGATATCGGTAAGGAGTATTTTGCGGGAACCCTGTTCCCTGAATTTGCGGTTGACAAGATTCTCAGCAACATTACTGGTCTTAAGGGCTTTAGCCATGCGTCTGTATGGATTGGCCTTCCTGATTGGACAAAACAAGTTGAATTTTTTCATTAGGCGGCTGATTTTCTTCTGGTTCATACGGGTTCCCATGTTTAACAATCGCATATATATCCCGCGTCTTCCCTTGTCATAGCCCCTGAATTGATATGCTTGAAGAATGAGTTCAAAATCTGCCTTGTCCTGTAAATCTTTTTCTGAGCGTTTATAATCTGAATCAAGCCAGTTATAATAGCCAGATCTGGAAACGCCGGCATTCTGGCATAGCCATGAAATATTTAGCTCGTTGTTGTCCCGAAGCGTCATTCTACGGATGATTTGGAATTTTTCTTCCGGTTTTGCTTCTGCTGTGCCCTCCTGTCTAAAAATCTGATTTTTTTTAAAAACTCATTTTCTTGTTCCAGATACTTTATTTTGCTCTTTAACCTTTGTATTTCCTCTTCCTGGGTTAGGACTTTCGTCGAAGTTCTTCCTGAGTTACCCTTCCTCGTGTCAGCGAGTCCTTCAGGACGTTGTTCCATTTTTCTAAATCTTTTACTTAGGCTGTGAATTCTTTCTCTACCAAGTACACTCGTATCAAAGCCTGCAGTTCTCAGTATCTGTGTCGGCAGCTTGCCCTTCTGGTACTCACTAACGAAAAATTCTCTGAACTCCTGAGTATATGTAATTGATTTTTTACCCACATTCTCCACGTATGGATTTGCCTGCAAACATCTAATCTCTTCCTGACTAAACATTTTTTTAGCCATTACATTCCCCCCTCCTATATGATGGACAATTGTAATGCAAAAAGACCCTATAAACAGGGTTCAGTTAAAAATCTAACTAATGGGTCTTTTTTTAACTGTCCATTTTATAGGGTCCATTTTACAAATACCGAAGGGCTTACTTTATTTGACTGTCAAAGCCCAAGTTGCAGTATTAAAAATGCGGTTATTGATGCTGACGGCAAGAGACTGCATTCAGTAATCTATATCGACGCAAGCCCTATAATTGATAATGTTCAATTTATTGGCATGGATAGGACGAAATATGCCATCACGGCAACCACAAAATTTTGTACTCCAACCATTAGTAATTGCAGTTTTTCTTCGACGGAGCAAGCAGGGATTTTTTCATATTGGTTTGAAAATTCATTGCCAAATGTTACTATTGAAAATTGCACTTTTGACGGAGCAGGAGAACCTGGCTACGCTATCCTGATACAGTCCGGTGAGGCAACCATCAGCAACTGTGTGATTAAAGGCTACCAAGGAAAGTTGGTAACCGGTTGGAACAGCGCTAATGATACAGTATTTGATTATAATCCTTATAAGGGACTCCATGATGGCTTTTCCTCGGCGGGTATTTTCATTAGGGATGATGGTCAGGCAGTGCTGCATGGCAACAGTATCTCCAACTGTGACAGTGGCATCAAGATTTGGACAGGTGAAGGGTTTATATATAATCATGAAGTATCGAATGCACAAGGCGGTTTTAATGATGTATTAACAGGTCCTATAACTGTCTATACCACTGTGAACGGAACTGAAATAAAAGACGCTGATACTGCCAACTTAAAGCTGGATAATACGGACACAGACGTTAATGGCCTTGACATCTGTTCGGCAGCCGATCCGGATAATCCTGTACCGCTCTACCAGGGTACACTTACCGGAGGCCAGACGGCAGCAACCTATGCAGTAAGCGGAACAATTACCGATGCTTCCTCCGGTGCAGCAATTCAAGGAGCAACCATAGATGCCGGTAATGGCAATACAACTACTTCCGGAACAGATGGTTCCTATTCTCTATACTTAGCTAATGGAACTTACACTCTGACTGTAAGTAATACAGGCTATCAGACAGGCACAATCACTATAATAGTAAATGGAGCCGCAGTGACAAGCAAAAACCTGAGCTTAACTCTGACATCTACTGCGCCGGCCACCTATGCTGTAAGTGGTGTAATTAGTAATGCAAGTGGTGCATTAGCAGGTGCGACCGTTGCTACTGGTAGTAATATCGCTACAACCGGTTTGGATGGAACCTATACCCTAAATTTACCCACTGGAGATTACACCTTGAATGTAAGTGAAATAGGTTATCAGTCAGGCACAATCAGCATCACGGTAAAAGGTGCCGAATTGTCAAACCAAAATCTGACTCTAAGTCCTGCAGCCAGCAACGATGCGAACTTAGCGACTGTAGCCGGGCAAGCAATCACAGCAGGCGGACAGGCAGGAACCAAAGGAGCACCAAAGTTAGCTTCCATTAGCGTAGCGAATGGTATAGCGACTGTAGCAGCGGCGGATATAGTGAAAACTGATGCAGGAGCAACCGTTGCATTCTACGGAACAGATAGCACCTTCACAAACACTACTTCTTCAGCTATCAATTTATCAGCAGGAGCATTAACCGTTATCTATATCAAAGTAACCACGGCAGATACAACAACATTGTACTATTCAGTAACCATCAACAGAGCAGCGGCAGCCTCATCAGTAACCGCAACTCCGGCGATTAATGGAACACCCACTGCAGGGGATACAAGTGTGAGTGGTACAGCTGTATCAGGAGCAAGTATTTCACTCAGTATAAGTGGAACTGCATATACAGGCACAGCTGACGGAACTGGAGCATGGTCGATCACAGTACCAGCTTTAGTCTCAGGGAATACCATTACCGTGACAGCCCTAGCAGCAGGTGATACTGTAAGTGCGCAAACAACTGCAACGGTTCAGGCTGGAAGCAGTACGACAGGCATTTATACCATCACACCGACCACTGACTCTGCCTACTACCTTAATAGCAAAACTAATGGCATTGACACCATAACAGTGAACAGCGGTGTATCCGGTCTTAAGTACTTCACTGCTAATATTACCACCATCACACCCCATACGGGTGGCGAAAAAGTAATATTCGAGCAATTACGAGGCGGTGCACAAATTAATTTAAATGCCACCGGAGCTGATTTTAACACAGTAAACTCTGCGACAGCAGGTTTTAACGTCCAAGCCCATGACGTTATTAAAGTGTATATCGTTGATGATTTAACCAATGCCACTAATTTCAATCCTACGGTTTTAGAACAGTAGGATAGTTGAAAAAAACCAGGGGAAGGGATCACCTTCCCCTGGTAGTGACACATCCTGCAGTAACCATCACAAAACGAAAGTCCAAGCCCGCTCCCCGTTAGGCAACCCAGTACTTTAGGGAGAGTGGAAAACATTCTGTCAATTCGCGTCGAACAATAAGGGAGAGATGAACAGTGAAGTTTAAGTCGCTAATTCTTTCTGTGTTTGCAATTTTAATAATGTGTCTAAATGTAACATTACCTATCTCTACATTTCCAATAACAGAAGCAGCCGCAGCTACTAATGTTACTCTAACCCTAAGCACTAGCAGCTCGGTTGTGGGCGGAAGTGTCACCGCCTCTGGGACAGCTGAAGCCACAACCTGGGTATCCATAAAGGTCCTCGATAACACCCAAAGCGTAGTATTTTATGACGCTGTAAAATCAGATGTCATCGGTAATTACAGCGACACCTTTACAGTTCCCAGTGTTGCCCTAGGAACATTGACTGTTGTGGCAGGTTACGGTAGTAATGTGGCCAACTCAGGCCTCACCATAAACTCAAATACACAACCTCCAGCGGACACCCAAGCACCTACTTGGCCTACCGGTAGCACACTGACAGCTAGTAATGTTACTCAGACAGGGCTGACTCTGACATGGACTGCTGCTACAGATAATACGGCAGTAACTGGGTACAAAATTTATCAAGGAAGCACACTCTTAGGCAGTGTTAATAACAGTACCCTCTCCTACAATGTCACAGGGCTGACAAAAGGTACCCAGTATACCTTCCAGGTGCAGGCAAATGACGCAGCTGGCATCTTGAGCACAGGTGGCCCACATGTTTCATTGACGACAGCGATACCTATTACTACCCCGGGTGTTACGGTTGCGGCTGACGGCTCAAATAAAAGCCTGAGTATAACAAATAACACACCGACGACTGGAGTGACAATCACGATGCCCAGCAGTGTAACCAACGCCACGATTGGTGTGTCGTCGTTGTTGAATACACCGGTCTCTGGAATGGTCACTACGAGTGCTTTACCTGCCATGACCATCTCAGCGAATACATCACTTAGCGCGACTCCGGTTCAAGTGATCATCCCGGCG
>OMOF01000792.1 GCA_900290375.1 Candidatus Desulfosporosinus infrequens | reverse complement strand
TCAGAAATAGAAAATATCCTTAAAATTAAAGGTTTCCAGGATGCTGTGGCGGATGTTTTTCCGGAAAATGTCACTGTGATTGTTTATGATCCTAACTTTACGCCCGATGAAGTGAGTATGATTCAAGACATCGTTGTCCGAGTAACCAAAGTCCGAATAGATAAGATTACGATATCGGCTAAAAAATAATCGCCGGTTAATATTAAAAGTGATGAGGCTTAATTAAACTTGAAGCTGTTGCACGAGATTGTGTGACAGTTTTCTCTATTTGTCAATGAAATACTGTATACTTTCGCTCATTACGTTGATAAAGGTATCGCAGCCCCATATAATAATACTATATATACATGAGACGATTGTCCCTCCTGTAGGAAGACAATCAGAAAAGCATTTATTGCGGAATTCTTGAAGATGGGGAGAACACTAGAGAGGGGTAATGGCAGTGAAACCAGTCAAGATTACGGATACCACCTTGAGGGATGCTCATCAGAGCCTTTGGGCCACTCGGATGCGTACTGAAGATATGCTGCCAATCCTAGCAGACTTGGATGAGGTAGGATATTTCTCGCTGGAAGTTTGGGGCGGAGCCACCTTTGATGTCTGTTTACGTTTCTTAGGGGAGGATCCTTGGGAGCGGTTGCGGCTGATCAAGAGCCATGTTAAAAAAACACCACTGCAAATGTTACTAAGAGGCCAGTCATTAGTAGGATATACTCACTACCCGGATGATGTTGTACGGGAGTTTGTGGCGCTGAGCGTGAAAAATGGAATTGATATTATCCGTATTTTTGATGCCTTAAATGATGTCAGAAATATGGTTGTTCCTATGGAAGCGGCTAAAGCGGCAGGAGCGCATGTTCAAGCGTCTGTTGTCTATACAATTAGCCCGGTTCATACGACGAAACACTACTTAGAAACAGCCACGGCACTTGTCAAGCTCGGTGCTGATTCGATTTGTATCAAAGATATGGCGGGCTTGCTTGCTCCATATAAGGCCTTCGAATTGGTTACGCTGCTGAAAAAAGAATTAGGAATTATGATCCATTTGCATAGTCATTATATTGGTGGAATGGCAGTCGGGGCCTATTTAAAGGCAGCAGAAGCTGGGGTGGATGTTATTGACACCGCCAGTGTGCCATTAGCTTTTGGGGCAAGTCAACCTCCGGTGGAAACAGTCGTACGGGCGTTTCAGGAAACGGAGTATGATTCGGGCCTAAATCTACGTCACCTGTTCCATATCTCAAAGTATTTTGAAGCACTGCGTAAAAGCCGCGGCTTTGATCGTGGTGTGACCCGGATTACGGACATGAGAGTGTTTGAACATCAGGTCCCCGGTGGGATGATCTCTAACTTAGTATCTCAACTTGAAGAACAAAAGGCCTTGGATCGCATTCATGATGTGTTAGATGAGATTCCAAAGGTCCGGGCGGAATTAGGTTATCCGCCCTTGGTCACGCCAGCTAGTCAGATTGTTGGAACTCAAGCTGTATTAAATGTTCTAAGTGGGGCAAGATATAAATTAATACCGGGCGAAGTAAAAGCCTATGTTCGTGGTTTATATGGACGTCCCCCAGCTCCTATAGATCCAGAAATTCAAAAGAAAATTATTGGGGATGAAGAACCTCTGACCATGCGTCCGGCTGATAAACTGGAACCCGGATTAGCTAAGGCAGAACGAGAAAGTGCAGGTTTAGCTAGTTCCCCAGAAGATGTTATGAGTTATGCCTTGTTTCCCCAAGTTGCTAGGAAGTTTTTTGAAGGGAGACAAATAGGTGTCATCCCAAGAGAAGAAACTAAGGAAGCTAAGCAAACCAAGGAAGCCAAGGAAGCGACAGCAGTATTGTCTAAGGAGGATTCAACCATGAATTTGAAAGAAATTAAAGAATTGATCAAGATTATAGATGAAACCGAAATTAGTGAATTAAATCTCGAAAGTGATGGAG
>OMOF01000300.1 GCA_900290375.1 Candidatus Desulfosporosinus infrequens | reverse complement strand
AGTATCTTTCTGAGCAAGACGTTCCTCCCTTTTGGGGGGATTATGATCGCTTGCGCCAATTGTTTGTAATATTCTTAGACAACGCCGTTAAATATTCGCCTAAGAACACCAAGGTGTCCGTTAAAACAAACCTACTTGAGAATAATACGCTTTCGATCATAATTCGCGATCAAGGGTATGGTATTGCTGCAGACGAACTAACCCATATCTGGGACCGTTTTTACAAAATTGACAAATCCAGGTATGGCAAAGGTACAGGACTTGGCCTTGCTATTGCAAAGCACTTAATAGAGCTTCATAATGCTAAGGTTTCAGTACAGAGCGAGTTAGAGAAGGGAACTGTAATAGAGATCAAACTGCCACTAGCTTCTTCAACATCTTAAGTTGCTTTAAGAACGCTGATGCTCAACAAGCAAACCTAAATTTTCACAAGTGACGCCACGCTTCGGCTGGCTTAATTGCTGACACCTTCCTGGCTACAGTCATGGCAACAAGAAAGCCTACTAAGAGAGAGGCACCTAAAGCTGAGAGATAAACTGAAGCTGGAAAAAGAACAGGCAGCTGAATATTATTGGTCGATGGAGCCATTCCTGGTAAAGGAGGGGCACTGCCAAGGGGAGACAATTGAATTTGCCAATGACCTGCTAGTAAACTGCCAATAGCCGCTAAACCGAGACCTAGTACAGCACCAATCAACACCTGGGAGAACAGTTCCAGCATTAAGGCCTGCCGAATATCACGCTGAGTCCAGCCCAGAGCTTTCATGGTGCCGAATTCCCCAATTCTTTCCCAGGTACTGGCAGTCAGACTACGATGCACAAAAAGCACACTTAGCACAATAACCAGCGCAGCTCCCGGCCAGGCTAGTTTATCTAATAGCGCTAACATGCTGTCCGACATAGCGAGGGCAGAATCCGCCGAAGTCACGGTCACATCCGGTAAGGCTTGGTGAATCGTAGCGATCGATTGCTTCCATCGGCTGGCATCCTTCAACTCCACATAAACGGAGTTGACTGTTTCCGGTCCCACCCCGGCCAGCAGCTGGGCGTCAGTAAGTGGAAGGTAAATGTTGGCCGCTGTCAACTGTGCACCTTCTTTCATCTCACAAGTGCCGATTATGTTAAACGTTTGTCCGGCGATTATTACCTGTGAACCTACTTTATAGCCATAGAAACGAGCAAAATGACTATCCAAAACGACAACCCCTCTTTCGCCCGGACCAAAGAAACGCCCTTCCTTGACCCACTCTCGGACTTTGGCCGGTCCGAGTGACTGAGAATTGGGATCAAGACCCACAATCACCTTAAACCGACCGGGATCAAAACTCCAAAGTTGAATGTAATAAATGGTCGGAAATCCATGCTAATACCTTCATTCACAAACGCTCCCTTTTTTAAAACAATGACGCCTACAACTAATTATAGTTGTAGGCGTCATTGCCTGAGTATTATCTAAGTACAGTGTATCTCAAAAAAGTTAAATAGTAAATCCTGAACTTCCGATATTCGATGATTCTAATCTGCAAAACAAAAAAGCGGAACTTCGTCCTGAAAACTAACTAAACCTTGCCCCAGATGACAGCTAAGTTGGTACTGAGCCATTATAAGCTAAATTTGCTTGACCCTGGAGAATCCATGTCTTTAGGTCCAATTTAAAAATATATTTGGGGTTATCCCAGAAGGTTTGGCCAAAGTGAGGTTATTACCAATAACAGAGTAAGGCATACCATAATGACTGTTGTTCCCCAAGCCACCCAATTAAAAAATCTAGAGTTAGTGTAAGTTCCCATGAGGTTCTTATTGTTGATTAGCACCAGCATAAACACGAGAACAAACGGTAAAAGAACACCATTGATCACCTGAGACCAGAGCATAATAAGAACCAACGGAGCATTAGGAATAAGAATGATCATTGCCCCTAAGATAATAATTATCGTGTATAAGGTATAAAACTGTGGAGCCTCTTGAAAAGACTTATCAACTCCTGCTTCGAAGCCCAATGCTTCACACACATAGTAAGCAGTTGCTAATGGTAAGATTGTAGCTGCGAAAATTGAAGCATTAAAAAGCCCAAAGGCAAATAATATTGACGCGTATTGACCAGCTAGTGGTCTTAAAGCAATTGCAGCATCTTTAGCATCATTAATGGAAATACCCGCCACATGCATCGTGGCTGCCGTTGTGACAATAATAAATATTGCCACGATATCCGTGATAAGACATCCAACGATTACATCAATGCGGGAATACTTATAATCTTTGACTGTAATTCCTTTATCTACGATGGCTGATTGAATATAAAACTGCATCCATGGAGCGATTGTTGTCCCTACCAAACCAACAAACATTGCAATATAGGCGGAATTTGTACTAAAACTCGGAATAAATGTTTGTTTTGCCACTTCGCCCCAATTCGGGTGAGCTAAGAAGCCAGCAAAAATATAGGTTATAAAAATAGCGCTGGCAATTAAGAATACTCTTTCTACCCGTTGGTATGTCCCCTTAACAACCAAGAGCCACACGAGAAGCGCACCGAGCGGAACAATGATGTATTTACTTAACCCGAAAACCTCCATACTGGAAGCAACTCCAGCAAATTCTGATACAGTGTTTCCCACATCCGCGATGAGCAATCCTATTAATATGAAGATCGTCAACCGTACTCCGAAGTTCTCACGAATTAAATCCGCAAGCCCTTTACCGGTAACCGCACCCATACGGGCGCTCATCTCTTGAACAATGATTAATGCCAATGTCATTGGAATGAAAACCCAAAGGAATTTATAACCAAACTGGGCGCCTGCTACTGCGTAGGTCGTGATTCCACCGGCATCGTTATCCACATTGGCCGTGATAATCCCAGGCCCTACAACGGCCAAAAACATTAAGAAAGTTCGCCATGAAAATTTATTCTTCCACATTTTTTTCACTTCCTTTAACCATTTTTTACGAATATGTTCACTCGTTTATTGCCTATCTTTTTAGAGACAGCACATCATCAACGGTAATAATCCCTATGACTTCTCCAGATTCACCGGTTACGGGAAGAGCCATTAGACCATATTTGGAAAATATGCGCCGAAGTTGTTTCTCATCCTCTTCAGCCGGAACACTAATCACTTTTGTATGCATTAACTCACTAATCTTTGATTCAGGTAAAGCGATTATAAGTTCGCGCAGCGATACGACTCCCTTCAAACGCCCTAACGAATCAACTACATAAAGATAGTAAATATAATCTTCCTCTGGAGCTAATTCTCTTAGACGTTGAATGACTTCATCCGCCGTATTTTCTTCGGGGAACACCAAAAAATCAGTTGTCATCAGACTGCCCGCAGTCCCTTCGTCATATTCCAGTAGTTCACGCAGATCAGAAGCTGCTTCAGTTTCCATTAAATTTAACAGCTGATCAGAATCATCTTCCCTCATCTCAGACAACAAAT
>OMOF01000864.1 GCA_900290375.1 Candidatus Desulfosporosinus infrequens | reverse complement strand
ATTTTCTAAATTTAATGGCGAGCAGGACATAGTGGGCATGACTAGGGTCCCAAGATGCAACAACAATGGCATCTACTTCGGGTGCTTCAATCAACTCTTCCCCTGTTGCATAACATGTTGCCTCATATTTTTCGGCGATTTTTTTTGCATGATCCATGTTAATGTCTGATACTGCTACCACCTTTGCTCCTGTAATCACAGTGGTGAGCCTGCGAATGTGATCTTCTCCAATTGCTCCAGTTCCAATTACGCCTACATGTAAAGTCATAATCATTACCTCCGATTTCATAAATTGATACAAGAAAGAATACCATTTTAACGATAAATCAGGTAGCGATATAATCTTCTTCAAAAATAGAATTTAACCTTTAAATTTTCCAGATCATTTGATTTGTATTGCTGAGACGGACAAAACAGCAAAAAATGTTTGAATATTCTTTTTTATATGGTATATTTAGATCAAGAGAATGTTTTCACTTGCTGTTAGCAGCAAAGACGCTTACTTTCAAGTGTCCCTCATAAACGCTATACCTTCGATCAGAATCGTAAGCTGTGAGAATATGATTTATAAAGAAATCAACTTCAGAGAGGGGTAATTTTATGGAAAAAATAATGAAAACAATGGATGGTAATGAGGCGGCAGCTTATGTTTCTTATGCTTTTACAGAAGTTGCGACCATTTATCCAATTACGCCGTCATCTCCCATGGCAGAACATGTAGATCTATGGTCAGCAAAAGGGAAGAAAAATTTATTTGGGCAAACCGTGCGCTTGGTTGAAATGCAATCGGAAGCGGGGGCAGTAGGGGCAATGCATGGTTCCTTAGAAGCGGGGACATTGACAACGTCTTATACTGCATCTCAAGGCCTATTACTTATGATACCAACCATGTATCGCTTATCAGGACAATTAAAGCCAGCCGTACTGCACGTATCCGCACGTACAGTAGGGACTCATGCTTTTTCTATATTTGGTGATCACTCCGATGTTATGGCTTGTCGGCAAACTGGTTTTGCCATGTTATCGACAGGTAGTGTGCAAGAGGTTATGGACTTGGCAGGGATTGCCCATCTTGCTGCAATCAAAAGTAGAATTCCCTTCTTACATTTCTTTGATGGATTTAGAACCTCTCATGAAGTGCAAAAAGTAGAATGTATGGATTATAAAGATCTTAATAATTTGCTCGATGAAGAGGCCTTAGAAGAATTCCGTAAGACTTCATTAAATCCAGAACGGCCCGTACAACGCAGCGGGGTAGAAAATCCCGATGTATTCTTCCAAGCCAGAGAAGCTTGTAATCCTTATTATGATAAGCTACCAACGATTGTAGAAAATTACATGAACGAAATCAATAAAATCACAGGTAGAGATTATAAATTATTTAACTACTATGGCGCTACCGATGCAGAGTATGTCATTGTTGCCATGGGGTCTGTAAGTGGAGCCATTCAAGAAACCGTAGATTTCTTAAATGCCCAAGGTCAAAAGACGGGTTATCTGCAAGTACACTTGTACAGACCTTTCTCTCTTGAC
>OMOF01000107.1 GCA_900290375.1 Candidatus Desulfosporosinus infrequens | reverse complement strand
GAGATAGGGCACTTCTGTATTGTCATAGGCTAATTCTCGATAGGGTTCATCAGAAATGATATAGATATCCGTGCCAAATTCCGTTTGTTTCTGGCTCAGTATTTCCGCGAGCTTGATGATGGTTGCTTCCGAATAGATAACGCCGGTTGGGTTATTGGGTGAATTAATGATAACCGCCTTAGTATTAGGGGTAATTTTCTCTTTAAACTCGGTTAAATTTGGCTGGAAGTCAATCGTGTTGGGAGAAATGATCACTAATTCACCGTCGAAGTTTTTGACATAATTTCGATACTCACCAAAAAAGGGTGCGAAGGTAATGACTTCATCCTTGGGATTAAGTAAGGTCTTAAAAATGACGTTTAAACCGCCTGCAGCGCCAACAGTCATAAGAATGTTATTTTGTGTAAAGGCGGTACCGAATTTATCATTAATCGACTTGGCAATGGCGGCTCTTACTTCTTCATAACCTGAGTTATTCATATAACCATGAATACCTGTAAGCTTTTCATCCTGTAAAATCTGGGTAATAGCCTCATTTACTTCGTTGGGTGGTTTCGCATTAGGGTTTCCCAAACTAAAATCGTAAACATTTTCAACCCCATAAATGCCTGCCAATCGTTTTCCTTCCTCAAACATGGCTCGAATAACAGAACTGTTTTTAACCTGCTCTTGCATTTTAATTGATATCATGACACTCAACCTTTCATCTATAACTTATTATTTTGCCCAGTTCACCAATTTCCTGATGTTATGAATATACCCATTCTGCGTGATGTAATCAATAACCTTTTTCAGAAAATCGATTTGTGTCTGATTAGTGCAAAACCGAGCCCAAAAAGCAAAAAAAAGCCAGCTCGTAATAACGATCTCGCGATTCATGTTCATTTCTTTAAGTATATCAGTTATGATACTCAGTCCAAAATCTCAGCGACCTCTTTTTCAGTTGTCCTAATTATAAACGTTTCTGCACTGCTTTAGCGTTTCTAGCTTGTATCTTAAGGTATCATACGGACTCGGGTTATAATAGGTCGGATAGAGTAGGTCCGTTTCTGCATGAATTATCCCCTGTGCTCGAGCCATCCGGGCAATTCTTGTGCCTGGCAAAATCCTAATATTATTCAAAACGATGGTGCCCAGGTTTTTCTTCTTACTGTGTATTTCATAAAGCTGCTCGATAAACCGGATTCCGTGTTCGCAGGTATCATGCGTCTCCCCAGGCACATTGACCATAAAATGATAGACGCAAACCACGTCTGTTTGCGCGACGAGACTAGCTGCTTTTAAAATCTCTTCCTCCATTAAGTTTTTGCAAAGCACATCTAACGCCTCTTGACCCAAACCGTCCGGAGAGAAGGAAAAGCATTCACATCCAGCTCGTTCAAACAGTGCTACATTCTTTTCGTTGAGATGGTCTTCCCGCATGAATCCGTCCCACCGAACCTTGAGCTTCCTGCGCAGTATCTCCTCACAGATCCCCTCAAGATGACCACGGGGGACGTTAAGTACGGGGTCGGTAAAATGAAAACTTTCAATGCCATAATCCTTATGTAAGATTTCCATTTCATCCACAACCGCCGCTGTCGGACGGCACCGCAATCTCTTCCCCTGAAGTTGCGGATAGACACAATAAGCACAACAAAGCTCGCATCCCCGTTTAGCTTCAATTCCGATCATTGGAGCGTAATTATTAATCTCCTTATAAAACTCAGGGTCGAGTAACCGCCTATTAGGCGTAACATAATTTGCCATGTCGAAATCAGTGGTCGGCGGTGACACTCTGATCCTCGTCCCCTTCCGCCAACATAGCCCTGGCAAGTGAGGTGGATTATCAATAGAACGAAGAAGAGCTGGCAAAGTAACTTCTGCTTCCCCTATAATCCCGTAATCCAAGTCCGGTATCCCCTGCATCAGTCGTTCTGGAAAAAGAGAAAACCCAGTACCGCCTACAATCAGCCACGCTTTGGGCAGAACTGTGGCAATCAAATGAACCGCAACAAGAAAAGGAGTAATAAACGAGTTGGGTCTATTACCCAAGGGATCGATATTTCGCAGAGATAAACCGATGGCTTCCGGTCGGAACGTCAATAGTTTCTCTCTCAGCGCTCCGAAAGGATCTAGTTCCAGGTTCATGTCCATGACACTCACGACATGTCCATGGCTTTGCAGGCAACTGGCCAAGAGGACAATGCCGATCGGATAGATCCTTTCCTGAGAAATCCTTTCAACTGATGGGGTTTGGATCATCAAAACACGCATGATACTCACTCCCATAGCAACAAGGCGAAACATCTGATGAACTCACTCTTGTCGCGCAAAATCCGAAGCTTAAGTCCCGCCCGTTTGACCGACCATTTAGAAGGCAAGTTGTGGCGTTCTGTTTACTAAGCGGAGACTGGATAGTTTTGATTCGTCCTTTGTAGCGAAGATCACAGCAGTGTCCGTTTTTAAGGGTATGAGCTCGGTTGTGTAGAGCTTTGACATGGCAAGTTGTTCCCTGACCCAAGCTTGGGGAAAGATCCTTCCATTGTAGGTATTAATAAACATATTCAAATCCAAGAGAGCAGCTTTTTCTGAGGAGTGTTCAGGAAAAAAATCATGGATAACCAGGATTCCCTCCGGTTTGAGACAAGTGGCAGCACGTTTCAGGATCAAAGGAAGCTCCTCTTCTGAATAAACATGGATGATATTAGAGAGAACGATAACATCAAACCCTTCCTTGGCTGCCGTCCAAGGCTCTAATATATTAGTAGGTAGGTAGGAAATCCGGTTTCCGAACTCTCTCTTGTCCAACAACTCTTGGGTATAGATGAGGACCTCTTGGATGTCCAATAAGGTGGCCGAGAGCGCAGGAAACTGTTCCAGAAAACCAGCAGCAATTGCTCCAGAGCCGGTACCTACATCAAGCATCTCTCTCAGGTCAAGCCCCTCGAAGAAGGGGAGTATCTCCTCTACTTTAGTCTTAGCAACATTATCCATAGCATTGATATACTTACGGATTCGCAGGGCAAACTGTTCGGGAGCCTCTTCTTCGGATGGAAAATCCACACGGCCTCCTGCCTTAAGACATTTAGAAAGGTCCTGCCACCCTGACGTGAGGGCTTTGCGCCAGAGGATTGACTCGCCTTGATAGCCAGGCTTACCTAACACAAGATAGGTGCTAGCGAGTTGGGTATTAAAATAACTCCCCCCCTCGTCCATCACTAAGTTAAGGGCACCAAGTGCCTGCAAAAAACGCCCCAGACCTGATGCCGGCATAGCTAATGCTGCGGCCAGTTCAGCAGTCGTCATACCTTTTGGCTCTAGCAACGTAAAAACTTCTAATTCAACGGCCGCAAACAGCGCCTCGGAAAACCAGTACCCCGTGGCCAAGTCTTCCAAATACTGAGGACCTGTATCGGCCCTCAACATACTTCACTCAACTGTTTTTGCAGCGCTTCGTCCTTCGCCTCGATATCTCTCAACATCTGAGCCCGATAGCCCTTAACCTTAATGCTTAAGTCCCGATCATGAATTGTCAGGATCTGTACAGCTAGCAACGCCGCGTTGCGTGCAGCACCAATCCCTACGGTCGCAACTGGAATTCCCGGGGGCATTTGTACAATTGAGTAGAGTGCATCGATACCTTCCAAGGCCCCACTGTTCATCGGAACTCCAATGACAGGTAAAAACGTTGCTCCTGCTACAATTCCTGGCAAATGCGCTGCTAAACCGGCTACTGCAATAATAAGCTTTCCTCCTTGGGTCTCAAAATCTTTCACCCAATTGATGGTTCTTGCCAAGGTCCTCTGGGCGGAAGAAATGATAACCTCAAAGGAAATCTCAAATTGACGGAGGACTTTCAGAGCTTCCTCCATGACTCGATAATCAGAATCACTTCCCATGATGATCCCAATTTGGTTCATTTTAGCCCCTCCCTTGTGTAATTTAGCAACTGCCTTCTGTTGTTCCTAGGTATTCTCCAACCACTTTCATAGCGCAGAAACCACCACACATGGAACAGGCTTCATCCCCCTCTTGATTACGTTCTCCTCGGATCCGTCGAGCCGTTGGAGGATCAATGGCCAGTTCAATTTGTTTGTCCCAGTCCAAAGCTTTACGAGCACGGGCCATAGCTAAATCCCATTCCCGAGCACCCTTAACTCCATTAACGATATCAGCTGCGTGCGTAGCAATACGTGTAGCGATAACTCCAGCATGGACATCCTCTGCGGTTGGTAGACGCAGATGCTCGGCAGGTGTGACATAACAAATGAAGTTGGCGCCCGCAATGGCTGCCGTTGTGGCGCCAATAGCAGCTGTGATATGGTCATAACCCGGAGCAATATCTGTCACTAAGTTGCCCAGTATATAATAGGGAACATGATGGCAGAGTTGTTTCTGGAGCAGGATTGTGGCTGGAATCTGATCCAACGGAACGTGGCCTGGGCCTTCGACCATCACTTGTACGCCAGCTTCCAGTGCCCGCTTCACCAATTCTCCCGCGACAAGCACCCCTTGTACTTGAGCGCGGTCCAAAGAATCTTCGATACAACCCGGTCGAATGGCATCGCCAATACTAAGGGTGACATCGTATTTTTTACAGATCTCGAGCACACGATCGAATTGTGTGTAAAGAGGATTTTCTTGGTCATTATGGAACATCCAGCCTGTTAAGAAGGCTCCGCCCCGACTTACAATGTCAGTGATTCTCCCTTGATTTTTTAGCCTTTCTAGGATCGATCTATTTAACGCAGAATGAATCGCCATAAAATCAATCCCGTCCGCGGCTTGACGTTCAATCATCTCGAACATATCATCAACCTTCATGCCAACAACGCTTCCGTTTTTAGAAATACTCTCCATGCCAACTTGATACGTTGGCACAGAACCGACAGGCATTCTGGTGGAAGCGAGAACTTTGCGGCGGAAGGCATCGATATCTCCGCCTGTACTTAACTCCATTATGGCGTCCGCACCAGCGGCTTCAGCCACCCGAATTTTGTGGAGCTCATCCTCAAAGTCCACACAGTCAGGTGAGGTCCCGATATTGGCATTGACTTTAGTTCGGAGTCCTTCCCCTACGGCTACCGCGACCGAGCTGTCGCGTAGTTTGTTCTTCATAATCACGACCCGACCTTGTGCCACCTTCTCACATAACTCGTCCGCCCTAAGCCCTTCTACTTTCGCTAATCGTTCTACCTCCGGAGTAATAATTCCTTGTCTTGCTTTAATCACTTGTGTCATTATAATCTCTCCATTCTTATATATGTTTTTATTTTAAGCTTAATACACCGTTTTCTTACCCTTGGGCACGAAGCATCGTGCCCCTACTGATATTTAGACTTGATCCTCGCTTCAGCCCCTATTCGAACCTCGAACCTCGCATTTAGCATTCCCACGGTAGTTCTTGAAAAAACTCACCAGCCAGAGCCATAGCGCACCCTTTCTGACATTTATTACAGAAGGGTTTTGTGCTGGGGTGGAAATCCACAAGCCTATCCTGAGCTAACGCTAACTTTTTCTGAGCCTCGACGTCCTGGTCTCGCCGTGCTTGGCTCATTTGCAAATCCCAGTTTTCTGCGCCTGGGTATCCTTTGGCTAAATCGGCCACATGAGCAGCAATCCGGGAGGCGACGACGCCTCGGTAAACATCCTGGGCATTCGGGTAAGCTATATGTTCAGCTGGCGTGACGTAGCAGAGAACGTCTGCTCCAGCAGCCCCGGCCATGGCCCCTCCGATCGCGGCGGTAATTTCGTCATAACCTGGGGCTACATCCGTCGATACCGGACCAAAGACAAAATACGGAGCCCCTTGACAGACTTGTTTTTCTAATTTAACGGTTGTCGCAATTTGATTGGGGGGAGTGTGACCGGGTCCCTTAATCATTATTTGAACCCCAGCTTGTCTGCTCCGCTGAACTAACTCGCCTAAAATGACGAGTTCTTCAGCCTGCGAACGACATAATGAATCGGCACCGGCTCCCGGTCGCATCGCATCGGCCAAACTCAAAGTCACTTCATACTTTTTGGCTATTTCCAGGATGCGATCAAACATCGTATATAAAAAGTTTTCCTGATTATGATAAAGCATCCAGCCCATCAGTAAGGAGCCACCCCGACTTACCAAATTGAGTACCCGCTGATCGTCCTTAGCCGTTTTAAGTAGTTTGGTATGCAGGGCGCTATGCAAAGCCATAAAATCCACACCATCAGCCGCTTGACGCTCCATAACCTTAAAGAAGTCTTCTGGTTCAAGTGCTAAGGCCGAACCCTTCGTGCGCACAGCTTCTGCAAAGGCCTGGTAAATAGGGAGCGAACCTAAAGGCAAAGGTACTCTGGCAATGATCGCTCTTCTCGCTTCATCCATATCGCCCGCGGTACTCAAATCCATAATCGCATGAGTTCCTGCCCTTAGCGCCTCATCTACTTTAAAGAGTTCGTCAGTTAACTGATCCTCGTCTGCATCTAAACCTATACTGGCGCTAACTTTGGTACTTAGGCCCAACCCAAACCCTTGGGGTCTTTTCGGCTGGTGATGGATGTTATAAGGGATAACAATCTGTCCAGCAGCGACCCTTTCCATCAGGAGTTCGATGGGCATTTGTTCATTTTGAGCAATCGTTGTGAAAAGAGGGTATTCTAAACCTTTTTGGGCCATTTCCATTATTGTCAAAACAATGACTCTCCTTTCAACGTTTGAAGTTCGAGTACCTTGAAAAGAACCTGCTGAGGTGGTAATAACCGATAAAAAAAGTCTCTAATCACAAAGTGACTAGAGACTTTTCCATAATCTCATCCACACTACTCTTTGTTCTTCGACAAGGTAGGCTTTTAGCAAACTACAGGCAGGTCTCCTGGCTTACGGATCAACACGCTGAAGTACCTTCCGGGAACTACCCCGTGGCTAAACTTCTTGCTCCCCGTTTACAGTGGCGGGACCGCGCCGGACTTACACCGACTTCCCTTATTCTCCTCTTAACTGAGGCACCTGTAATCTTAAGTTTTCTAAGCCTAGTATAAACAATAAACTTTAGTTTGACAAGGTTTTTTTGATAGATTTTCTCTTCATTGACGATACAAATAATTTCTAGTCAGTTACTTCATCGGTATTATAAATATTATTGTTGGAAATAATACTGTATTCGCCATGGTCGTGGGCAATACGTGATATATGTCTGATATGGAGATCACATTTGACACAGTGACCATAAGCAAAATACTTTTTCCGTTTCGTTACTTCCCCATTTTTTGGCACTAATTCGCCACAACCCGGACAACAAATAGTTACTTTGTCTATTTGCATCTTGAGCTCTTCTATCTTCAAGGCATTTTCTTCTTGCACCTTTTCCCAATTTATAATTACGTCATCAGAAAAATCAAAGACTTTTCTAAAAATCTCCGCAGTATAAAAAGCATCACTAAAGGCATCGTGAAAGGGGGAATTCATGGCAATCTCTAGGCCTTCTACCACGCTTTCCAATTTCGGTTGTTTGCTTAGGCTCTTCAAATTCATGTATATTTGTTGAATATTAATGAACTTGTTAAAGAATAAGGAATCAAACTCGAAAAACAGGCAATTTTCTCTTAAAGCTAAAATGTCATCATGTCCCCATGAGCAGAGGACATATTCGTTGCCAACCCACGCCTTAAAGCTCTCGATCGCTTTAATAAAAGGTGTTCCTTGAATAACACGCCTCGTGTTGATATTAATTTTTCTCTTAACATAGGGATTCATTCTTTTGTAAATTACAGGCCTAATTAATAAATCAAATTTACCGATGGTTTCTAATTTCTCATTTAATTTAACTGCTCCAATCTGGATAATTTCGTTTTTCAGATTGGGATTAGCAGAGTCGCCTTCATTAAATTTAAAAAACATATTAAATTCTAAATCAAACACAATGTAGTTCATCTTAACCTCCTTGTCACTTGTCTATTATAAGCCTTCATCTAATTAAACGCACCAAAAGTTTTAGCTTTTATTGCTCCAAATTATAGGCAATCTAAAGCTAACCTTTTCTGATATTACCCTACCCTTATGCTGAAATGCAAAAAAAAATGGTTATGGTTTCGCCAATACTTAAGCAAAGTCATAACCCGAGAAATTCCATTATATAATTCGTTTCATTAATAGCACTTCATCGCCCTTAGAGTTATAGATAACTCTGTCACAAAATAATTTCATCAATAGGATCCCGCGTCCACCTTCCGCCTCAAGCAATTCATCAAACACCTCTTCGCGCTTATCTTCTTTGTGTTGAACATTAACCTCCTGAGTATGGAAACCCGGACCTTCGTCCTTAACCCTTATAATTAACTTGCGGCCAACCACCCTTGTTTTGACGCAAACTTTCCCGCCGGCATAGAAACCATTGTTCATCGCTTCGTTGACAGCCACCTCCAGCATGGCCGCGTGACTGGGAGTGCTCCGTTCTAGGAATTCACTAATAGTTTTCTGAGCATGTGCGAGGTCGCTTTCATTTTCTATCTTCAGCATATCTATTCCCCTGTTTTCCTGGAGGATCTCGATACAAATAACAGAAAAATCGTCGTTCCTCTCAGGACTTTCTACCAGCTTCTCTAACCAATTCTTATATTCTGTAAAACTGTCGAGCTTGCGCGTCCCCTGCGCTTCTATTAAATCAGAAGCTCCATCGCTCATCAAACAATATATTTCTCCTGCTTTAATAGGTATTGTTACCATTTCAATGTCAGGATCATCAATTATGCCCAGATAACACCCTGATATCGGAACTAAGGAACATTCATGGAGCTTAGCAGCCAAAAATAACGTTATACCTGCCGAGATAAGTGTAAGCTCGGCCGCTTGCAAATCAAATTCAAAGTACAGCAAGGCTACAAAAGAACCCTCGTATAAATACTGCATTATTTTTTGATTTATGACCTGAAGGTCAATTACCTCGATCAGATCACCATTGAGCAGAACGACATCCAGCAACATTTTAAAGGTAGCCGTCTGCAACGCTGTTGCAACCCCATGTCCACTCACATCAATAATGTAGCCACACAATTTTTTTTCTTTCTCAAACCACTTGTAGTTAAAAAAATCTCCACTGACGGTACTATAAGGCTCAAAGATCGTACCGACACGTACCCTGTCTCCCGTAAAAGGCTGGGGAAGGGAATCTCGCTGTACTCGCGCAGCCAACATAAGCTCCATTTGGGTTTGTCGTTCTCTCTCCCTCAGCTTATTTTCAATATTCTTGCGATCAGTTATATCAACGATACTGGTCGCTTTCTGCAGGCTATT
>OMOF01000042.1 GCA_900290375.1 Candidatus Desulfosporosinus infrequens | reverse complement strand
TTAAATTTGCGTCCGATAATTCATGTTTCGTAAAATTCACTAAACTTAATTCCCCATTTTTGTCCAAATTCCTCCCTGACAGGTGATTTACCTGTTTTTGTTTTCATCACATTAGTGCTTTCTTGCATGTTTTTATTCAAATAGCCGACGTTCGTTTTTCTCTCTATCACGCCTATTTACTATAGTCTATGTTTCAGCCATTTTCTTTCCGCGTCCACAGATGAGAGACACTCAAGGTTTTATCTATATGTGTTGCCCCTGGAATACTTCACTGTTACTACCCCAAATACAAATCTATGGATCTAATAACAGCCATTGAGTTCGAAGACATAATACTCATTACAGAAATTTGTGTGTTCGGATATTATTAGTTACATGACAACTCCACACCAGCGTCCTTAGTGTGATAGAATGCTGGTGCTATTAACTTCCGTACTAACGCCATTGTCCTTTCATCGTCATACTTATTTTTTAGATCTCCAAATCTCATTAATATTTTTCTGTTCCTCCAATGCGTATTCGAGCTAGCGTTGCCGCTCTCAAGTGATAGCCACTTATGTCGGATAGTCCACTGAAAAAATTCCGCAGCGAACACCCCGCCGGATGAGGCCATACAACTCACTCCACTAACATACAGAGACCCGCACAGTTTGCAGTGCGGGTCTTTCTTTCGCCTAGTAACCGGCTGAGACGATAATCGTTCAGTCGTTGAAATAGTGACCTTCTTCGAGGTCCGAAATCAATGCAGGGCCCTGACCGAAAATCCCGCCCCAGGCTATGCGCAACACCGTACGTCTTGTCCATTCTGATTGTCTAGGCATCGACACCCCTGCCTCCTCTATTGAACTAAAACGAACTCAAAACTAACCGTTCATCTGACCAGCATAGGTAAAGTATGCTGACGGCAAAAATAAAATCGGGCAAAAGGTAATACCCTATTTTTGGAATCAAAAAACAAAAAGATTATCAAACAAACCCTTGACTTTTTTTAGCGGATCTAACAATTAATATTCTTAAACTGAAACCTTCTTTGTAATCAATTCATTTATTTGAAATTTACTTTAAAATCACCTAGCAATAATCAACTTATAAATTATTATTATTAACTAACATTTAACATTTATTAAATATTTTTAACAAGAATGTTTAAAAATGTTATGCTATACTAAAAAAGAAAAAATTTTGGGAGGGGTTACAGTCAATGAAAAATCGTCTCAAGAAAGCCGCTGCTGTTTTCGCACTTAGCACTCTAGTAGCATCTAGCAGTGTGCCGACTGCATTTGCAGATGTATCCTCAGCTTCAGCGCAAACCTTGGTACCTTTAGCCAGCGTTTCACAAGCAAATACACCGATTCAACACGTTGTTGTACTTTTCCAGGAAAATGAATCATTTGACCATTATTTCGGCACCTATCCGGTTGCCACGAATCCTGCAGGTGAGCCGCCATTCTATGCAGCTCCAGGCACTCCCACTGTTAATGGACTGAGTGCTGCATTATTGACTAATAATCCTAATTCGGCGAATCCACAGCGTTTTGATCGGTCTCAGGCTCACACCGCAGATTATGATCATGGTTATACTTCTGAACAGAAATCATTTGACGGTGGCTTGATGGACAAGTTTGTTCAAATTGACGGGCGCGGTGATGCTGGGGTTATGAATTATTATGATGGAAACACGGTAACTGCTTGGTGGAATTATGCCCAACACTTTGCTATGAACGACAACTACTTCGGCTCAAACTTAGGTCCGTCCACTCCGGGAGCTCTCAATTGTATTTCGGGCAATACGAGTGGAGCTACTGTGTATAGCGCAAACCAAGCACAAAACGGCACAGTATTAAATCCTGGGGACAAAGGATTTCCAAGTTCAGTTACTAGCAATGGTACAGTTATAGGTGATTCTGACCCATATTACGATTACGCTTCCAAGGGTTCTACCATTTCTATGGCAGGTACTAACGTTGGAGATATGTTGAACGCGAAGGGTCTCACGTGGGGATGCTTCTTTGGTGGATACGACGATCCCACAGCCCAACATAATAATATTGCGGCACAAGCAGTGACCGATTATATTCCCCACCACGAACCATTTGAATACTATGGATTAACGTCTAATGTATCACACCTGAAACCGTCGTCCGTTGCCAATATTGGTTATACAGATCAAGCGAATCATCAATATGATGTGACTGACTTCTGGGCAGCTGCGAATGCCGGAAATCTACCAAGCTTCTCTTTCGTGAAGGCACCTGCCTATCAAGACGGGCATCCATCATACTCAGATCCACTTGACGAGCAAACTTGGCTTGCTTCGACCGTCAATAAGTTGGAAGCTTTGCCAACTTGGAGTAGTACCGCTATTTTTCTCTGCTATGATGACTCCGACGGCTGGTATGACCACGTTATGCCTCCGATTGTGAATCAATCAAACGATCCAGCTGTAGATGCCTTAGAAGGAAATAATGCTGGGACTAATCCGCCATTAAATGGAGCCGAAGATCGTTTAGGATATGGACCCCGATTTCCAATGGTTGTAGTTTCACCCTATGCCAAGCACAATGCTGTCATCAATACACTTGCCGACCAATCTTCTGTACTTCGTTTTGTTGAGGACAACTGGAATCTCGGACGCATTGGCAACGGATCTTTTGATGCTTTAGCGGGTTCTCTAGATAATATGTTTGACTTTAGCTCAGCCAACAACCCTCCTGTGTTCCTCGATCCAAATACGGGTGAGCCAGTGGCTCAAGTTACACCATTTCAACAACAAGGAAATCTCTACATGAGTGTTCCGGACCTTGTCCAGAGCCTAGATGTTCAAACTCATCAGAATGGTGCTGACGTGTGGTTCATGTACGGAAGCCACCTCGTCGATATCCCATCCCAAGGAGACACCGTAACAATCGACCAGCAACCAGTCAAGTTAGAATCTCCGATCACGACTCAGAGTAACTCCGTCTGTCTACCAATAGCTAACTTAGCTAATGCTCTTGGCGTGCAGCCGGTACAGTATCAGTCAAATGAAATTTTGTTCAAAACAATCGACACAACCGATACAAAGCCGGCCATTACAACACCGACTACTACACCACCGGCTACTACGCCACCAGCCACTACAACACCGGCCACTACAACGACCCCAGTTAGCGTTACGTCTACCGATTCAACTGTTAGCAAAGTATCTAGTGTTGCAGCGGTAACGAAGTTTGCAATTGGGAATGACAGTACGGCTGGTTCTAACACCTTGTCGATTGGGACTCCCACCTCGGTTAGTTCGCCCTCAGGTTCTGGCACACTCGTTAATCAGTTCATTAATGGCGCTAAGTCTGGAAAGACTTACAACTTGATTATCACAGCTACTGATGCTAATGGTAACACTGTCGATGCGGGCGGTACTGTTTATGTGACATTTGCGCCTGGTGACATTGACACTACAGGTACGCTTACATCAGGTGGAAAGAAAATCAGCACAACGCCTGTTGCTGTATCTCTTGACTCCACCGGCAAAGCGGTTCTTGCCTACAGCGTTGGCACTGCACCAGTAAATTGGGATGCTTATGACAATGATGTAATTACGATATCCGATTCCAATGGAACATCAACAGCATCGTACACAAACCAAATTAGCGTCTTGAACATGAGCAACTAATTGTTTTACGAAAATCTCCTAGCAACTCGCTTCGCTCTGGGGGGCAGTGGAGATCCGCTGCCTCTGAGGCTTAGCCTCAGCCTGAAAGGATGTTGGACAAGCGCCTTTACCGGGAATCCGGTGTTCTAGAAAAAAACGCTCTAAAAAAGGGGCTGGACCATTAGAAAAATGAATCGAAAATAGGGAGGAAAAACATGTTTATTTCAAAAGGCCTTAAAGCTCTTGGAACAGCTCTTGTGTCCATTTTAATTTTCGGCCAAACGGCTATGGCGACTCCAGCGACGATCTTCTATAAAGCTACCTCTGGTGTTGCCGCAGGTCAGGTTGTACAGGCAGATTATTCAAATGCATTGTCAAACGCTCCGATGAAATCGGCTCTTATTAGTGCCTTGTCGTCTGTTGAATTAGCTAATGGACCCCTTTTTGTTACTGATACCAACGGAAGTGTTATTGACTATGAGCAAGCCATTAGTAAAGCCGAAGGATACGTTGCAGCGCTATCGGATACGGTAATAAATCATGCTACTGCTCCAACGGCTACTTATAAGTTGAATGCTGATGGGACTGTGAGCCCTATTACCGCTCTTACTGTAAAAATGGTTAGTGCTGTTACCGCAACAACTGTAGTTGGTACACAACCTACGTTACCTGCCCAGGTATCCGCCACCATGAGCGACAATTCCACTCAACAAGTTGCTGTAACCTGGGGAACAGTAGATGTTAGCAAAGCTGGTACAGTTACTGTAACTGGAACAATTGCCGGAACCGCTGTTACTGCTACGGCCACTGTGACGGTTACTGCAACTATAGCTAGCGTCAGTGCTGTTAACAGTACAATTGTTGTTGGTGGAACAACCAGATTCACATTTACAAACAGCGATGGTAATACAGTCGCAACTCCAACTGGCGTTACCTACAGTGTTATCGGTTCGAATGCGTCAGATGCTTCCATTACTAATGGTGTATTTACCACTACTATAGATGGAACGTATACAATCCAGGCAACTATTGGCAGCGTAACTTTAACGACGGGGGTTACAGTTACCGCGGCAAATGTGTCAAGCTAATCTGAGTGCTGTTACAGTTGTTGGTTTTACCAATGCTACTGTTGCAGGTCAAGGAACTCAAACAGCCCAGTATGTGACGGCGACCGGTAATGTTGTTTCGGTTTCTTCGACCTTATAGATGCATCTGGCAATAGGACTTTGTCACAATGAAGCAACCTTCTTCACGTTCCATGGGAGGAACAATATGATGGACTGATTAACAAATCAGTCCGTTGACTTCTCTTTTCGAGCTTTTTTCTTTAGTGCCTTTTCTTGACGTTTTTGATACATCTCTTGGATCCAAATGCTCACTGGAGCCTTCCACTGTTCACTTTTGTTTGGGATGTTTTTGATCAGGCTTCTTGGATTCAATCCCATTTCTTTAGCCATTTCCACAGTTTCTTCGTTCAATCTGCATTTCTTTTTGGCTTCAGCCCATTCAACATCCTTCTGGTTATTATTAGCCACGTCATAGTCCTTTCTCGTGAAGATGATTTATTCCAGAGCGTTATCGAAAGGCGTCACCTCGGCGGGCTGCGCCCAGAATAGAAGAACTATATGGATCGAGCACGAGTTTGGATACGAGGCGTGACGAGATTTATGCTACACTGTGAGTTTCGACACACGCCATCGCTGCCACTTGATCTCCAAGTAATGCTATTACTTACGCATTAACCTAATCTATCTCCTTTACTTACTGGTTGTTCTGGCTGAATCAAAATAACTCCTTGTTTTGTATAAACCCCTAAGATTAATACTTCTGACATAAAATCAGCAATTTGTCTTGGGGGAAAGTTAACCACTCCCAAAACTTGTTTCCCGATAAGTTTTTCGCTCTTGTAGCATTCGGTAATTTGAGCACTCGATCTCTTTGTGCCAATCTCTTCACCAAAATCAACCCATACTTTATATGCTGGCTTTTTTGCCTTTTCGAAAACTTCTGCCTGAACAATTTCTCCAACTCTAATATCCAATTTCATAAAATCATCAAATGTAGCCAAAATCTTAACCCCCTGCCAGTTTTTAATTTATAATATCCAACATTGTATCAAATACTTTTCTATAAATACTTTCCGCATCTTTTCTTCAATTCCTCTCTAGATATTCAGAAATAAATAACAAAAAAGCCAGACCGTCCAAAAACGATCTGGCAAATTACTTCAGTTCCTGCTTCAACTATATCTTGTTTCTTTGATCATGTAGGGTTCCCGTGACCCGTCACATAAAAATACGTAGTTGTTAATAAAGAAAGCACCCCAGCGGGGTTAGCTCAAATAGGGCCGCAAGACCCTTGTACTTCGTTTTGTCCAACGACGTGATAAACACCGAACCTGAAAGTCTAAGTCTACAAATCCAATAATTCAAAACCAGTTTCAGGATCTACTTTTCTCCGTGCCGACGAATTCGTCAGTTCGAAAATTACTACTTCACCTATATGCCAGATTGTGACACCATCCCTAGTACAACCTGTAACCGTATCTCTATTACGTCCAAAAGCAGCGTGCAGGTGCAATTTAGGAACCTTGTCTTCGTTGATAAATAGAGTTCCAACGCCCACAGCTTCGCTTGTTCCCAGTAATTCTGTAACCATAGGGCGTGGCTTTTTGGCAGTACCGTCTTCAGGCCCCACCACAACTTTGCTATTTATGTCTGCACCGCCAAGAAAGTGTATTATTGCAGAATGGATTTGATGTGTCTTAGCAAATTCCTCAATAATGTCTGGTATTTTATCGCCATGTTCTAGTCTCAAGATGAAAATCCTACCCAAGTTTGCCTCTGAATACTTCATTATCCTCCCCCTTCTCGTCTTGTCAACAAATCTATAAACCGACGTCTATAGTATCGATAAACATTTTTTGGATGGTCCAAACTGGATGCGCTTTAGTTTATGACCGAGATTCAATCAACACGTTTGTCTAGGCAGCCTCCCCAGCGGCGTTGGCCCAGATATACGCATTGAGCGCTATTCGGTAGCGAGGGTCTACACGGAGTGGGCTTAAGGTACTGAGCCTAATACTATCAGTTGGAATATCAAAGGAATAAATATCAATACTAGTCCTCATTTTGAGAGGCTTTTCCCTTTGGTTTTCTCGCCCTCATAAATAGTTTTACTCCGAATCCGAGAAAAGCCATGCTAAATATTAAATTGAAGATCAACGAGAAATTGCCATAAAGCTTATTACCAAAAATACTCACTACTAATGGAACAACAACGCCTGCAAGCGATAAAAATCCTAGTAGGATAAATGTTATTCCTGTTAGCTTTTGTCCACGTTTATTTATATTATTGTATTTAATTAGTAAGGGAGTTCGTTTACCTCCAAGCCAATAACCGGGGTCATACTGGTGATCAATTGAGTCAATTAAGTCATTTAGATAAGGGCTAGGATGTTCAGGTTTTGATCTTTTAGACATCTTTTTTCACCTCCAGAGCTCCCTCTAATTTCATTCTACATGTTACAGAATATTCCTCTTTATTGAGCAAATTTTACAACCAAAAAAACCGTAAACGCCCAAAACGCTCCGGTGGGTGAAAGACTCGGTACTTGACTGCCGGCAATGATTTATCAAGGCGGTTATTTCCAACCTTCTTGAACTTTGCAAGGCGCTACAATGGGTGGATAGGTTATCATACAATACCAACCACGGTTCGGTGCTGAGGGTCGCAAGGCCCTTAGCCTCCGATCATTAACAGTGGGTGAGGAGTTTTCTAAACCATCAAATAATTCGCTTCTACTACTTTCCACATTTTCCCTCAAATTCCTCCCAAAATCACGGAAATAATCCAAGAAAACACAAAACAAGCCAGACCGTCCAAACGATCTAGCAAACAACTTCAGGGGCGACCTTACCAATATTCCTATGTTCTAGTTTCATTGATAATGTAGGGTTCCAGTGACCTGGCACATAAAAATACGTAGTTGTTAAGAAAGACGGGCCACCCCGTCGGGTTGCGCCCTCGACAGATCTCTATTTTCGCATAATAAAGTGTTTAACCCAGAGTAGGCTTAGACATTATGTTAAGATCATGTCTTGTTTGCCACCCGTTCGCAATCCAGAACTCCGTACCTTCTCTATTTTCACGAAAAACAAATATATGGCACTTGTCATGTTCCTTGAGGTAATGTTACCAATATATGATCTGCACCTTCGTATATTTCTGGCAGTTGGCTTAGGCCGTTGAAACTGAAGCTAGTTATCGATTTTGCTGAGCTTGGAATCGCTTTGGAAGTATTCAGCGAAACTTGTCGTTTCGCAAAGGGTCCTGGAACCTACGCGGAACGACAAAATATGACAGCCAGTTAGCATGTTCTGCCGAGTAATAGCAATGGGTTGAATATCAAGTATAACTGGAACAGCCGTTAAAGTAACGAACGGCAAGAAACCTATTGCTATACCCAAAAGCACAATCAGCCGCTTTATCTACTCTAAATTTAGTAACGCACTGAGTGGGAGTTAGACCATAATGTTGTTTAAACAGCCAGGTCGGCGTGAGGCAATTATAGGAACTTTTTAAATCCCTGAACTAATTCCAAATCGTAGCCAATTGCCTTATAGAATTGATGTGCTTGCTTTCTCTGGCCTCCGGACACGAACATAGTATAATAACACTCTCGCTTACGCCCAATTGCCTCTATTTCCTCCATAAGCTTTACTCCAATTCCTCTTCCTCGACAATCGCTTTTCACTATAACATTTTCGATTACCATAAATGGCTTGCATTTACTAACCAAGTCGAGACAAATGATCCCCATTACCGATCCAACAACTAAGGTATCCACTTTTGCCGTCAAGACTATATAATTAGGATTTGACTCCATTAATTTGAAATTCTCTTTCATCTTATAAAGATCGGTTTTTTCGCCACACAACTCTTCGTAAAGTTGAGCTAATGATTCTAAATCATTAACAGTTGCCTTCTGTAAAGATAACAATTAACCCTGCCGCCTTCCTTTGACTATTAATCTCCTGAAGGTCTCGTTTAACCAATACACAATTAGATATAGGGAGGTTTAGTCACATTACACCACCGCACTTGTTTAGGAAGACTCAACCCCGGCGGGGTTCGCCTAGATATTTGCATCAAGCACGGTTCGGGGGCGAGGGCCGCAAGACCCTTAGCATACGTTGGCCCAGAAGCACGGTTCGGAGGCGTTGCAATGGCTAAAGCCCGATGCTTTTTCTATAGTTCATAATGTGTGCTAAGTGATGATTGCCATGCCAAGCATATAATCCTATCACCTTATTAAGGCTTAGATCTCCGGCCTCTGGGTGGTAGAATTGACGATTTAGTTCACTTTGAGATAACGATTTAA
>OMOF01000052.1 GCA_900290375.1 Candidatus Desulfosporosinus infrequens | reverse complement strand
AGCGCGAAAGGCAAAATCTCACACGTTCTTGGACACCCTTTTATTTCGACATGGTGTTTCCTAAGTTCATCTCCCATGAGCGGAAGAAAGTCTTCGGCAATCACTTCATCGACGAGAAGAGTTTCCAAGGCATTGCAAACACCGGGATTTTGAGTCTTGCCGTTAATAACAATGGGAATCGCCTTTTCATAATCTGCATATTTATCTATATAAGCATGACACATTCCTGTTCCAGTCTCAATAACCGGTACCGTGGCGTTTTGCACGACGGTTTGAATCAGCCCAGCACCCCCTCTTGGAATAATAACATCCACATAGTCGTTCATACGCATAAGCTGTTGAACCCATTCCCGGTTGGTCTCTGTAATCAACTGAATACATCCCTGTGGTAACCCGCTCGCCTCGGCAGCTGTCGCGATCACCCTTGCCAAAACGATATTACTCTCTAAGGCCTCTGACCCCCCCCGGAGAATTACCGCATTACCGGATTTTATACATAAAGCTGCTGCATCGACCGTTACATTTGGTCTTGCTTCATAGATCATTGCCACAACCCCTAAAGGAACATGTGTCTGTTGAATCCGTAATCCATTAGGACGTGTCCATACTTCCCCTTCGCCAACGGGATCTCGTAAAACAATTACCTCCCTAAGTGCATTACTAATTTCTAAAATGCTCTTAGTGGTTAACCTTAAGCGATTGACCAAGCTATTCTTTAGTCCCTTTTTTTCGGCTGCTTGAATATCGCTACTATTCGCCTTAAGGATTTCTTGTTCATTTTTCAGGAGAGCCTCAGCCATAGCAAGCAATGCATTATTTTTTGTCTCGGTGCTTGTGTAAGCCAACTGACGCGCTGCTTGCTTCGCCTTTCTCCCAATCTCTAGTAATTCTGCATGAAACATAATAATCCCCTCTCTTTCTTTAGTTTGATCACAATCTAAATTTGAACTTTAGAAAAACTTCCCAATTAGTTTTCAGGCTCCTCTGCTGACATCATGCATCCACCATAAGAGTCATATTATCACGGTGAACCACTTCTTCACAGTCAAAATCGGGAATAATTTGCAGTAGCTTTTCAGAATGCAACCCTTTAACGAGCTGAACCTCCTCACTACTCAGCTCCACGACCCCCCTAGCAATCTCCTCCCCTTTTAGGTTGGTAATACGCACAATTTCTTTACGTTCCCAAGTCCCTTCTGTCAATATAATTCCTTTGGCAAGTAAACTTTTACCTTCTCTAACAAGCGCTTTTGCGGCCCCTTCATCAACTTGGATACTTCCCTCGGATAAACCAGCATAAGCGATCCAACGTTTCCGGCCCGTGAGACGATGCTTGGCAGGCTGAAAATAGGTCCCCTTTGGGCCCTGCCCCTCTGTCAAGTCGAGGAGTTCCCTAATCCGCGAGAAGTTCAAAAGAAGTGTGCCAATTCCGAAGCGAGTGGCAATTTTAGCCGCCCTTAGTTTTGTAACCATTCCGCCTGTACCCATTGAAGTCCCTGCCCCACACGCCATACTTTCTACAGCTGATACTTCGGTGACTTCTTCAATGAGTTGGGCGGACGAATCCTTTTTGGGATTTGTTGTATACAAGCCGTCAACATCTGTGAGAATGATTAATAAATCTGAGTGGACGAGACCTGCCACCAAGGCTGAAAGACTATCATTGTCACCAAAGCAGAGTTCTTCCACCGCTACCGTATCATTTTCATTAATAATAGGAATAACTTGTAAGCGCAGTAATTTTTCCAGCGTATTTTGAGCGTTATGGTAGTGAGACGCTTCCGCTAAGTCGATACGAGATAAAAGGATTTGAGCGCCCACTAAACCATGTTGTTCAAGATTCCGAGCGTACCTTTCAATCAACACCCCTTGTCCAACAGCAGCAATTGCTTGTTTGCTAGCTAAATCTCGTGGACGCACTTGTAGCCCGAGTTGTCCCATACCAGCAGCAACTGCACCTGAAGTCACTATTATGCATTCTACTCCTTTTTCCTTCAGAGCAGCAATTACAGCAACTATTTCTGTGATGGCGCAATCATCCAGACCGCCTTTTGGATGATTTAAACTGCTACTTCCAATTTTTATAACGACTCGTCGAACCTCAAGTGGCATCACTCTGAATACTCCCCTTCCATGTCTTCCGCACGTCGAACACAAGCTTGAGCAGCTTTCATAACGATTTGAGATAATTTATTATCTTTAAAAACATTTAAAGCTGCAAAGGTCGTTCCATTGGGAGAGGTTACTTCTTCGCGCAATTTCGCCGGTGATTTGTTACTTTCAGTGAGCATTTTACCTGCACCGATTAAGGTTTCACGTGCTAACATCTCTGCTTCTTCTTCATTTAGACCTAATTCAACCCCGGCTTTGATTAAACTTTCAGTGAAAAGGTAAAAATAGGCCGGCCCACTCCCACTTAGGGCAATTAAGGCATTCATTTTTTCTTCTGGAATCCACAGAATCCGACCAATAGTCGAGAAGATCTGTTCCGCAGTATCAGCTTGTTCTGTAGTGATAGCTTCCCCACGCACCAGACCAGTCATAGAATGCAGCACTGCCGTTGAAGTATTCGGCATTACCCGGATAACGGCAACTCCCGGTAGACACTTGTAAAATGCCTTCAAGGGAATGCCGGCTGCAATGCTGATAATCAATTTATCTTGTAACGTGTAATTTTTCAGATGTTTAAGAACTCCTTGAACATCTTTTGGCTTCACCGCAATGATCAAAATTTGAGAGTTTTCCACAAGCTCCTGAAATTCGGTGGCTTTAATACTATACTTATCAACTAAACGTTGAATTCGTTCATGGTTCGCGCGATTCGTGACTCGAATCTGAAAGTCCTGAGTAGTTTTTCGAAGACCACCGATAATGGCCTCCGCCATATTACCTCCCCCGATAAAACCGATACTTTGGTTCATTACACAACACCCTTTCTTATGCAAGAAGGGACGGTTCTTTCTTGCATTATATCTCGGCTAATAATCGCATTATGACAGCGTTTCCCTTTTGAAGATTTCATATGCAAGTCAGCGGCTACCCCTACTTGCGACCCTCATGTGCTTTCAACCAGTTAGCAACCCTGCTTCGCTTAATCATCTAGTGCCCAAGCGAAATTGCGCCAATAGATGCAAGAAAGAACCATCCCCCGTCCCCTCTTGCATCCCCGGCCAGACCCACGCAAAAAAGGCTTCTCTCATCCTTATTAAGGGACGAAAGAAACCTTCCGCGGTACCACCTTTATTGCACATGCCAACTTCATGTTACTAAATTTCTCTAGCAACAGTCCATTTAACGGTGGATACCGTCCGACTCCTCATCAGAGCATCACGACTGGGCTTCCAATATCGTGTGTGGAAAAACTTTCAGCAATTGTTTTTCTCTCTGAACATCACCGTTTACTGTACTGGGTCGATCCTATGCTTTCCGCATTATATAGTTGATATATTCTACCTCACATTAGCAAAAAATTCAAGATTAGATCTCTATTATCCTTTACTTAGTACCTTGACGACAGCATCTCCCATTTCTCGAGTTCCCAACACTTTGTCGCCTGGTTTTGCTAAATCAGGAGTTCTGAACCCCTCTTGTAATACTTCTTCCACAGCTTGCTCAATCATTTGGGCCTCACCCTCTAACCCAAACGAATAGCGCAACATTAAGGCGCCAGAAAGAATCGTTGCTAAGGGGTTGGCAATATTCTTCCCAGCAATATCGGGTGCCGAACCATGGGCTGGTTCATAAAGCCCTTTAGTTCCATTTAAACTTGCCGAGGAGATCATGCCGATGGACCCTGTTAGCATAGAGGCTAAATCCGTAAGGATATCTCCAAACATATTTTCCGTTACGATGACATCAAATTGAGCGGGCCAGCGGACTAATTGCATCGCGGCATTATCTACATACATATGCGTCAATTCAACCTCTGGAAAATTCTGTGCAATATCGATCGTTATTTCCCGCCAAAAGCGGGATGTTTCCAGCACATTTGCTTTGTCTACTGAACAAAGTTTCCGTCGCCGCTTTAAAGCCATATTGAAACCTAGTTCTACAATGCGGCGGATCTCTTCCTCAGAATAAGTCAACGTGTCAAACGCACTTGTTGGGTTGGTTGTTCTCCCTTTCTGCCCGAAATAGAGACCCCCAGTCAGTTCCCGCAAAACGACGAGATCAACGTTCTCGACCACTTCAGAGCGAAGCGTAGAAGCTTCCACCAACATGGGAAGCATTTTGACAGGGCGGATATTGGCGAAAAGACCTAAGGCCTTACGAATTGCTAACAGGCCTCCCAATTCAGGGCGTTCTGGCGCTGGAAGGGTATCCCACTTTGGCCCTCCAACTGAACCTAAAAGAATCGCATCCGCTGCCTGAGCCGCGGCAAGGGTTTCATCCGGTAACGCCTTACCTGCTTCGTCAATAGCCGCTCCACCAATTAACCCGTACTTAAAATTCAATTTGGTTGAGCAATTTTTCAATACAACCTGTAAAACCTTAACTGCTTCCGGCGTAATCTCTTGCCCTATGCCGTCTCCGGGGAGCACTAAAACGTTAGGCATTCATTTCTCTCCCTTCTATGATATGGTATAAGTCCACCTGGAACGACTTCATCCTTTAGCCCGCATTCCTCTCGCGAATACGCAATCTAGCCTCGGTAGTTACAAACGCATGAATGCGAGGGACATCCCCAACAAGAGTCCTTGCCACGCACACCAGTAAATCGGCGCCGGTCCGGACTAGGGCTGCCACACTCACATTCTAAATCCTCGTAAGCTGAATTATTGGGTTAAAATTTAAAATCTCGATCTACCTATTCGTGTTTTTTCAGCCAGCTCATCATTCCTCTTAAGTTTTCTCCAACTTTTTCGATGAGCTGATTTTCTTCACGGCGAGCTATAGCATTAAAGGTCGGACGATTCGCTTGGTTTTCCAATAACCATGCTTTAGCAAACGTTCCATCTTGAATTTCGCCAAGAACTTTTTTCATTTCTTTACGGGTTTCTTGAGTGATAATTCGCTTACCAACGGTCATATCTCCATATTGTGCGGTATCTGAAACAGAATAACGCATCCAACTTAAGCCGCCTTCATACATTAGATCAACGATCAGTTTGAGTTCATGTAAACACTCAAAATAAGCGATTTCAGGCTGGTAGCCTGCT
The DNA here is from genome assembly GCA_900290375.1 of Candidatus Desulfosporosinus infrequens. Taxonomy (GTDB): domain Bacteria; phylum Bacillota; class Desulfitobacteriia; order Desulfitobacteriales; family Desulfitobacteriaceae; genus Desulfosporosinus; species Desulfosporosinus infrequens. The sequence goes on along the minus strand of OMOF01000052.1, from coordinate 17,011 downwards.
TCGACCAAGGTTTCAAAACCTGCTTTAACCAATTCTGAAGCCCCTCCGCAAAGGACCGCTTGTTCTCCGAATAAGTCTGTTTCAGTTTCCTCTCCAAAGGTCGTCTCCAGCACGCCTGCCTTAGTTGATCCGATTCCCTTGGCGTACGCCAAGGCTAATTCTTTGGCTTTCCCAGTGGCGTCTTGATGAACAGCAATTAAGGATGGTACCCCTGCGCCTTCTGTATAAGTACGACGAACTAAGTGACCAGGACTTTTCGGAGCCACCATAAAGACATCGACATCTTTCGGGGGAACGATTTGCCCGAAGTGAATGTTAAACCCGTGGGAAAAAACGAGAGCTTTTCCTGTTGTCAAATACTGCTTGATTTCCGCATGATAAACTCGACTTTGGGTCTCATCTGGAAGCAAGATTTGTATGACATCGGCACGTTTGGCCGCTTCTTCCACTGTCATGACTTCAAAACCAGCAGCTTCTGCACGCCCCCAACGAGCACTTCCTGGACGTAGACCGATCAATACTTTTAGTCCTGAATCCTTCAGGTTCTGGGCCTGTGCATGCCCTTGGCTCCCATATCCCATTACCGCAATAACCTTGCCTTTTAACAACTCCAGATTTGCATCTTCCTCATAATACATTTTAGCCATTTAAAATCTTCCTCTCAATTATAAGCCTATTCGACAACAGGTCTTATACTAGTATAACTCTCTGAAACCTCAAACATCCGAGCGCCTAATAACAATCTTTCCAGTTCGAACCAACTCTAATAAGCCGTAGGGGCGAATTGCCCTCACAAACGCATTAATTTTTCCGACATCTCCCGTTAACTCAACTGTGAGATTGGTTCTTCCCATATCCACAACCCGTCCCCGAAAAATATCAACTGTCTGGAGAACCTCTGCTCGTGTTTCCGGGCTGACCTGGATACGGATTAACGCCAGCTCTCGATCAACAACACTTTCGGCTGTCAAATCCGTGACTGAGTGGACAATTACCAGTTTATTGAGTTGATTTCTCACTTGTTCAATGACTTGATCATCTCCATTTACGACGATCGTCATTCTGGAAAGTTCAGGATTGTCTGTTTGGCAGACAGAGAGACTATCAATATTATACGCCCTTCGCGCAAATAATCCAGCTACCCGGGTCAAAACACCAGGATGATTTTCCACAAGGGCCGCAAGTGTATGCAACATGTTTTTTACCCCCCCAGCATTTCTGTAATGGGTTTACCCGGTGGAACGATTGGTAATACATCTTCGTTCGGAGAGATCGTAAAATCTAACAGGACTGGCCCAGGATAGGCGATCGCCTCCGCCAGCGCACTGCGCACTTGTTCCATGGAATCAACACGAATTCCGCGGATTCCATAAGCCTCAGCAACCTTGACAAAATCCGGATTATCAATGAGATCTGTCTGACTATACCGTTCCCCGTAGAAAAATTTCTGCAGTTGGCGTACCATACCTAAGACTCCGTTGTTCAAAAGAACTATTTTGATGGGCAGTTTATTATGGGCAATGGTCGCTAACTCCTGAATACACATTTGAAAAGAACCATCTCCCGTGACTAGAAAAACTAAATCGTCCGGACGGGCTATCTGCGCCCCTATAGCAGCTGGAAGGCCAAAACCCATCGTTCCAAGGCCGCCACTGGTTGCAAAATTGCGTGACTTTATGATCGGATAAAATTGGGCAGCCCACATTTGATGCTGTCCGACATCCGTGATTACCATTGTATCGTCGTTGGCAAGTTCACCCATACTTTCAATCACCATCTGCGGCGTCATTCTGTCCTTGTCATACTTCATAGGATAATAGTTTTTCCAAGCACGCACCTGATCCCACCAGTCTGTCACTTGTGGAACAGGTAATCCCTCAAAGACATTTAAAACCTCTTCCAGAACTAGGCGAGCATCCCCAACGATCGGAATATGCGTTCTGACCACCTTGGCGATCTCTGCAAGATCTATGTCAATATGAATAATTTTAGCTTTAGTTGCAAACAGATGGCCCAGACCACTGGTCACACGGTCATCAAACCTAACCCCAACCGCCAGCAGCAAATCGCAATCATCCACAGCAAAGTTCGCCGCCACGGCTCCGTGCAGGCCCACCATACCTAAGAGATTGGGATGCCCGTAAGGGAGGGACCCGATCCCCATCAGGGTCGTGACCACTGGCAACGAGGCCTTTTCTGCTAACTGTCTTAAGACGCCTCCGGCCCCTGCTGTAATTACGCCACCTCCGGCATAGATGACTGGCTTATGGCATTCTGAGAGCGCCTTCGCCACTTCAGCAATCTTAGAGCTGTCCCCCCTGCTCGGTACTTGGTATCCCTTTAATTTCATTTCGGCGGGAAAGGGTTCGACTTCCATGGCTAAAACGTCCTTCGGAAGATCGATGAGTACGGGACCCGGCCGACCAGTCCCCGCAAGATAAAAGGCCTCTTTGACAATCCGGGGAATCTCCCTAGCATCCTTCACCAAATAACTGTGCTTGGTAATGGGTGTAGTAATCCCTGTTATATCAGCCTCTTGAAAGGAGTCGGTGCCAAGCAAACTGGTAACAACCTGCCCAGTCAAAACGACTAAGGGAATGGAGTCCATATAGGCATTAGCAATTCCGGTGACCAGATTCGTCGCTCCCGGACCAGAGGTTGCTAAACATACCCCCACTTTTCCAGTCACACGTGCATATCCATCGGCGGCATGCACTCCCCCCTGTTCATGACGTGGTAGGATATGTCGAATGGGACTGTCTAGCAGCGCGTCATACAATGGCAGCAAGACTCCACCTGGGTAACCAAAGATAAGGTCAACGCCTTCCTTTTCCAGAGCCTCTAGTAAAATGGTTGCCCCTTTTAATTCCTTTTTTCCTGCGTTCATACTCATCTCCCCCTCCTAATTCATCTGGCATTTACACCCTGCATACCGAAACTTTCGGAGCATTAACATGAATAAAGACGACATGAAGCTTCATGTTTCCGAGCGCAGAATAGCAATTTTTCCGGTTCGAACCAATTCTAACAACCCGTAAGGGCGAATCGCCTTAATAAACCCATCAATCTTTTCACCGTCTCCCGTTAACTCAACGGTAAGATTGGTTCTACCCATGTCCACAACCCGTCCCCGAAAGATATCAGCCGTCTGGAGAACCTCGGATCGAGTTTCCGAACTCACCTGGATACGGATTAACGCCAACTCTCGTTCAACAACGCTTTCGGCTGTCAAATCCGTGACTGAGTGGACAATTACCAGTTTATTGAGTTGATTTCGCACTTGCTCAATGACCTGATCATCGCCATGTACGACAATCGTCATTCTAGAAAGTTCAGGATCGTCTGTTTGGCAAACGGAGAGACTATCAATATTATACGCCCTTCGCGCAAATAATCCAGCCACCCGCGTCAAGACGCCAGGATGATTCTCCACAAGGGCCGCAAGTGTATGCAACATATCATTTACCTCCCTAGCATTTCTGTTATAGGTTTACCCGGCGCAACCATTGGTAAAACGTCTTCTTCAGGAGAGATCGTAAAATCTAACAGTACTGGTCCAGGATGTTTAATGGCCTCCGTGATGGCACTGCGTACCTGCTCCAGGGAATCAACACGAATTCCACGGATTCCATAAGCCTCCGCAACTTTGACAAAATCCGGATTAGCTTGAAATTGCACGCCACTAAATCGTCGCTCATAAAACATTTTTTGCCATTGGCGTACCATGCCTAATACACCGTTGTTCATGAGCATTATTTTAATGGGAAGGTTATGCTGGGCAATTGTCGCTAATTCCTGAATACACATTTGAAAGGAACCATCGCCAGTAAACAACACGACCATATCGTCCGGACGAGCGATTTGGGCCCCCACTGCAGCTGGCAGGCCGTAACCCATCGTTCCAAGCCCACCACTGGTCGCAAAATTTCGCGACTTTACGATTGGATAAAATTGTGCGGTCCACATTTGATGCTGACCAACATCCGTCGCAATAATCGCATTTTCACCAACGAGTTCTCCCACGCATTCGATAATCATCTGAGGCGTCATTCTGTCCTTGTCATACCTCAGAGGATGATCATTCTTCCAAGCACGCAAACGGTCCCACCAGTCTGCCACTTGAGGAGACTCAACACTTTCTAGAGTATTTAACAATTCTTCTAGTACCAAGCGCGCATCCCCGAGAATCGAAATCTGAGGTCTGATTACTTTCCCGATTTCTGCAGGATCAATGTCTATATGAATAATTTTCGCTTTGGTTGCAAACTTATGCCCCAAACCACTCGTCACACGGTCATCAAACCGCACCCCCACTGCAAGCAACAAATCACAATCATCCACGGCATAGTTCGCCGTCACGGTTCCGTGCATTCCCACCATACCCAAAAGATTGGGATGTACGGACGGGAGGCAACCGATCCCCATTAAGGTCGTGACCACTGGCAATGAAGCTTTTTCCGCTAACTGCCTTAAAACGTCCCCGGCTCCTGCCGCAATCACGCCACCCCCGGCATAAATTACCGGCCTCCGACATTCTGAGAGCGCTTTCGCCACTTCAACGATCTTACCGCTGTCACCCTTGCTCGGTACTTGATATCCCCTTAAATTCATATCGGCTGGCAAGGGTTCGACTTCCGTGGCTAGAATGTCCTTGGGAAGATCGATCAGTACAGGACCCGGTCGGCCCGTTCCCGCCAGATAGAAAGCCTCTTTGACAATCCTCGGTATCTCCCTGGCATCCTTGACCAAATAACTGTGCTTGGTAATGGGCGTGGTGATCCCTGTTATATCCGCCTCTTGGAAGGAGTCTGTGCCGAGCAAAGCAGTTACAACCTGTCCCGTCAAGACAACTAAGGGAATGGAGTCCATATAGGCAGTGGCGATTCCTGTCACCAAATTTGTGGCTCCAGGACCCGACGTTGCTAAACACACCCCCACCTTTCCAGTTACACGGGCATATCCATCGGCTGCATGTACTCCCCCCTGTTCATGGCGTGGTAGGATATGTCGGATGGAACTATCTAAAAGCGCATCATACAAGGGGAGCAACACTCCTCCTGGATAACCAAAGATAACGTCAACGCCTTCCTTTTCCAGAGCTTCTAATAAGACAGTTGCCCCAGTTAACCTCTTTTTTTCTGAGTTCATACTCATCTTCTCTCCCTCCTAACTCATCTAGCCGTTGCACCCTGTAGGTTGAAAATCTCCGGGCCATTGACACGGGTAAGGGCCCGAAAGGCAACGAGAAGTTTTTTATAGACTTCCCCTGGATTCCCATCTCCTATTTTACGACCATCAACTTGGATCACCGGAATCAATTCAGCGGCCGTACCAGTGAGAAAACACTCATCAGACGTATACAAATCATGCCTTGTGAATAACTCTTCCACCGCCACAATTCCGAGTTCACTAGCGAGGCGTAAAACAGTATCCCGAGTGATGCCCTCGAGTATTCCTGCGGAAAGAGGAGGGGTTCTTAAGGCTCCATCTCGATAGATAAAAATGTTATCTGACGTGCCTTCCGCCACATATCCGTCTTGATTAAGCATAATACCTTCTACAACACCCGCCTGATTCGCCTCGATTTTGGCCAGAATATTATTTAGATAATTGAGTGATTTAATTCTAGGGCTTAATGAATCTAGATTATTGCGGCGAATGGGCACGGTTTTGACTTCCAAGCCCTGTTCATACATGCTTGGCTCAAAAATCTTGATTTGAGCCGCTATGCAAATGATTGCTGCTTTCGGACAATTGACTGGGTTAAGCCCCAGATCCCCTTTGCCGCGTGAAACAACCAAGCGAATATAAGCGTCCTTTAAACTGTTACGACGCAGGGTCTCCAAAACGATCTCTTGCATCTCTAAGTTGGAAACGCCAATGTTTAATTGGATTGACTTGGCCGACTCATACAGGCGTTTCAAATGTTCTTCTAATTTAAACACTCGACCATGATACGCGCGAATCCCTTCAAAAATACCATCTCCATATAGGAAGCCATGGTCGAAAACCGATACTTTTGCCTCTTCCTCTTGAACAAATGCACCATTGCAGTAGATAACCAAACCCATGTGAACTACCTCTTTTCTTGTACTAGTCAGAAAGTGTAACCTACTGGAGCATAGGTGCACCTTAGATAAATTGAAAAACAAAAACCTCAAGCGTAGTCCCCTAGTAACGTGGAACTTTCCGCTTGAGTTTTTTCTACCCACGGTGTAAATCCATTCCGGATTCTGTACCGCTTGGACCAGACAGGTTGCCCCCGGAACCCTAGGTACACTTCCTGTTCTGTTATATTACATTAATATTGTTGACGTTGTGTATATGATACAGAATACAATCTCAAGTGTCAACCCTTTTTTACAATGAATGTTTAGGAATTCTCAAATATCCTCTTGTCAAAGACCGATATTACGAGGTATAATGTCCACTATATAAATACATTTGTATTTATAGAGAGGAGTTGTCTTGCCTTGGCGATTCAAATTGGTATTTTAGGCTTAGGTACAGTGGGTACTGGCGTAGTAAGTATATTACAGAAAAATGCAGGGGATATTCAAACTCGGACCCATTGCGAAATCAATATCAAAGGGATTCTGGACCGTGATCTAGACAGAGAACGCGAAGTTAGTGGTGACTTTCTACTCACTGATCAGCCCGATGAAATTCTTCAAGACCCTGAAATTGATATCATCGTGGAAGTAATGGGCGGAATCGAGCCAGCTCGTACTTTTATTTTAGAAGCTTTACGACAAGGTAAACATGTTGTCACCGCCAATAAAGATTTAATTGCACTTCATGGTCATGAACTTCTTGACGCCGCCGATAAAGCTGGGAAAGATCTTTACTTTGAAGCGAGTGTTGGAGGCGGCATCCCGATTATCGCGGCTCTGAAAGAGTCCCTAGCCGCCAATCGCATTACCGACGTAATTGGGATTATTAATGGCACGACCAACTATATTTTGACCGCTATGGCCGAACAGGGCCGTGAGTATGCAGAGGTTCTTGCTGAAGCACAACAATTAGGGTATGCCGAAGCCGACCCTTCTGCCGATGTTGACGGCTTGGATGCTGCACGAAAACTTGCCATCTTGGCCTCCCTCGCTTTCAACTCACGAGTAGCCCTTAAAGACGTATTTGTAGAAGGTATTTCGAAAATTACTCGCGAAGACCTGGCCTATGCAGCCGAGCTTGGCTGTACCATCAAGCTTTTAGCCATTACTAAACACCAAACTGCCGGGATTGAAGTTCGAGTCCATCCCGCTATATTGCCTAGAACTCATCCACTCGCTTCAGTAAACGGGGTTTTTAACGCCATTTATGTGGTCGGAGATGCCGTCGGAGAAACCATGTTTTATGGTCGAGGCGCAGGTTCTCTTCCCACAGGAAGTGCGATCATATCCGATATTATGCGCATCGTTCGCAACATTCAGTCCAACTCGAAATCTTCTATTAATTGTTCCTGTTACCTTGATCTCCCACTTAAAGCCATCTCGGATTTTTATACCGCATTCTATGTTCGCCTACTTGTCAAAGACGAACCCCGTGTTCTGGCAACTTTAGCTCTACTTTTTGCCGAAGCAAATATCAGCTTCGCCTCGATCATTCAAAAACCTCGCGGCGAGCAACAAGCGGAGATTGTCCTAGTGACTCATCCCTGTCGTGAAGGGGCACTGCAAGAAGCCTTAGATTCTGTCAGAGCGTACAGCAAAGTCCTTAATATTCACAATGTGATACGCTTTGAAGGCGGACAGGATGAAAAAGATGCTTCGAGTTAAAATACCGGCCACCTCTGCCAATCTAGGACCTGGATTTGACTGTCTTGGCCTGGCTCTTCAACTTCACAACATTATAACAGTTGAGACTGACCGACCGTTTGAAATCTCTCTGACCGGGCCTTATCGCGTTGGGATTCCGTCCGATGAAAGCAACCTTGTCTGGCAAACGATGTGCCATCTTTGGGGTCTTATTAATTTCCCCACACCCTCCGTCGCCTTAACGTTTGAAAATCATATTCCCCCAGCTCGGGGGTTAGGGAGCAGCTCTGCAGCCATCGTCGGCGGCCTTGTCGTAGCCAACATGATCGCCGGGTCACCTTATACTAAGTACGAGCTACTTCAAGTGGCAAATACTTTAGAAGGGCACCCCGACAATGTTACGCCAGCTTTATACGGAGGAGCCACCTTGTCCATACCCACAGAAAGCGGTATTCTTCCACGAGTCCTTGCTCAATTTCCAAAGTTAAAAGCGATCGTAGTGGTTCCCAACCTTCTCCTCAAAACAGAAAAAGCTCGAGGGATTTTACCCCCACATATCTCTCGCAACGATGCAGTGTTTAACATTTCCCATGCTGGATTGCTTATTGAAGCCTTTATACGCGAAAAGTACTCCTTTTTAAAAGAAGGAATGCGTGACGTCCTTCACCAAAATCAACGAGCAGTGCTCATTCCTGGTCTCCTCGAAACATTAGAAGCTGCCCTTCAGGCTGGAGCCTACGGAGCCGCTCTCAGCGGTTCAGGTCCAACAATTTTGGCTCTCACCGAACCTGAATTTGAACAGAACATTGCTCAAAGTATGCTCGCTGTTTTCAAAAAACATGACATTCACGCTCAGGCCTATGCCTTAGGCATAGATTCAGAAGGAGCACAAGTAATTTGATAAGAAAGCCATCTCCTGCTTAGATATTGCAAGAGATGGCTTTCTTACGTTTTCACCATCAACTCAAAGTTGCTACTTTTGAAAAGTGATTACTGACTGACGAATGTGATTGAGCGGATAGGGATACGCACAACTGGTCGGAAACCATCAATTGGTGTACCGATATTAGAGTGAAGTCGTGCATTGGTTAAAAGTGCGACACCAGCTTGAATTCCTCCAAATTGACCAACCCAATAGGAAGAATCCATACCTATCCGGAGTGTTGCACCGATAGGATAGGTGTCAAAAAGTCCAACGATTGATGGAACTGGTACAAAAGGTACTCCAAAGCCCATAAAGATAACCCCTTCTTTCTCAATTTCGGCCTATTAAGTGGCCTATAAGATAGAGTGGACCTTGTTTAACCTCCAATATTACTAGGGTTATCTCTCTTTCTACTTCCATCATATGATTCCCTGTCCTAAAATGTGCAGTTCGCTTAAATAAATCCGTGATACATGAACAAAAATGCAACTGGTAACACTATGGGACTCGCTCCCATATGTTATATTAGCAATAATCCTCATTGCCAAATCTCAAGATCTTCTACTCTTATTGCCACACAGTGGCTAATAAACAGAAAAGGGGATCACCCATATGCTTTTTGGCACACCGTTTTCATCTTTAGGAGTACCTTGTGGACCTTCGAGAGTAGCATTATTTGACTCTTACCCTATAGGTACTGGTTTAGCTGTCGGTATGGACTCTGGTTTCTGGGTTGGAAATTTCGGAGGGTTACAAGATGGGGTAGCATTGCTAACTAATGCACAACTTTTTTCCAACATTGGTACTCCTACCGATGGACTTCGCCCAGTGGTTCGTATCCCAATTAGAAATATTACGTTTGTGTCTCAATAATATTGGGTGGGGGTAGGAGAAATCCTACCCTTTCTGTTTAATAATAACTCGCTAGATGGAAACAAAGTGATGTACCTAACTACTTAGTAATTAGGTACATCACTTTGTTTCCATCATGAAAGGTTTCAATCAACCAATAAACTAACTTAGAGAATGGGAACTTTTAGGATCGGATAATTTCAGGTTGTCTAAATACTTTACAGCATGTAATGCTGCAGTCCCACCTTCTCCTGCGGCTTTAATTAATTGAAAGGGTTGACCAGTGCAATCTCCCGCAGCAAATAAGCCAGGCAAACTTGTCTCCAGTTTATGATTGACCTTGATTGCAGCATCATCCATTTCTAAACCGGATATCAGCTGCTCGACTGGTAGGGTCTCTCGCATAATGAATACACCGTCCACCGCCAATTGTTCCTCACCAAGATCCAATTGTTCGACGGTGCGATCTCCCACTATTTTCTTAACTTTTCCCTTTTTAACCTCAACCCGTGGATCGAGCTTCAAAATGTCTTTGTAGTAGGGAATATAATAAACTTTGGCACAGATATCAGCCATAAAATTAGCTTCATCTTCCCCTTCTCGATTATAGGAAATGATCGCCACGCTCTTATTTTTATACAAAGGCCCGTCACAGGTTGCACAATATCCAACCCCACGGCCTAGTAATTCCGCTTCTCCAGGAAATAATCTCTCCACGGATACGCCTGTTGCGATAATAATGGCATCCGCTTCAAAAGATTTATCCTTGCCCATAATCGTATAAGGCGGCCCCGGATAGATACTTGTTACTTTAAAATTAACAATTGTTATTTCATGTTCCCGAACGTGGCTTAAGAACCGTTGACGCAATTCTTCACCGCCAATTTCCGGAAAGCCTAGCCAATTATCAATTTGTGGAGCTTTCGAGAGTTTGGGACTACAAAATTCTGAACCCAGTAAAATAAAATCGCGTTTTCTGATTTTGGCATTCAGGGCCGCAGCCAAGCCTGCTGGCCCGNNAGTGATCTTTGATCGTTTGAAAATCCTCTGGCATTTATAAACCCCTCCTCTAAGATAGATTGACTATGCAAAGTGTTCCCCAAGTAACAGAATAACATCTAGGCAAGGCAGAAATATGCCTTAAATAAATAAATTTACATTTGATTCTTCGGCTTCACCTAAATAATAGCCGACTCCACCAATTTTAATTCCATCAATAAGTTCTTCCTGCTTTAAACCCATAAGATCCATGGTCATCGAACAAGCTACTACCTCCACACCACTATCCATTGCTGATTTAATTAATTCCTCTAATGAATTAATATTTTTATTTTTCATTATCATTCTAATCATTTTACCGCCCATGCCCATCATATTCATTTTAGAAAGCTTAAGCTTTTTACTTCCTCTTGGCATCATAAAGCCGAATATGGATTCCACTAAATTTTTCTTAACAGATACTTTTTCAGGTTTTCTTAAAATATTGAGCCCCCAAAAGGTGAAGAACATGGTAACCTTTTTACCCATGGCTACTGCCCCATTGGCAATTATAAAGGAGGCAAGTGCTTTATCTAGATCTCCACTAAAAACCACCATTGTTTTTTTATCGTTCAACATTATATCCGCCGGAAATGGATGGTTTAGCACCTTAAATTTGTTGCCCTTTTTTATAAAGGCTTGAATCATCCCCTTATTTCTTTCAATCTCAACTAGTTCATTATTTGTTTTAGCGCACCAAGCCTTAATATCTTCATAAAACCCGGGATCTGAAGCCGTAACTTTAAGAATTTGGCCATCATTTAGTTGGTCTATTGACGCTTTCACTTGAATCAGTGGTCCTGGACAACACAATCCACAGGCATCAAGGCTTTTGTCATAATCGTTCACTCCTTTTCCCACTTCGTTCTTAACAACTTGAGTATCCGAATCAATCGACTGCCTATTTGTGTTAGCTGAAGCATCATCTCTACTTGGCTTAAAGTTTAACATTGAAGCACATTTATAGCCACCATCTATATTTTTAACCTTAAAACCTTTTTGAGTTAAAATCCTAGAAGCTACATAGCCTCTTAGCCCGATCTGGCAATATTCAAGGATCTCCTTACTTTTATCCAGCTCTCCTACTCTATCTCTCAGGCTGTCAATAGGGATATTTACTGCTCCTTCAAGATGCCCGTTATTGAATTCATCTTCAGTTCGCACATCTAATAATAACGCATTTCCTTTATCATAAGTTATAAGTTCTTCTGCTGTAACAATGTCCACTCTGCCAGCTAAAACATTTTCCGCGACATAGCCTGCCATATTCACCGGATCCTTTGCTGAAGAAAAAGGTGGCGCGTAGCAAAGCTCCAATTCAGTTAAATCAGCGACTGTTCCACCCAGTCTAATAACAGTCGCAATCACGTCAATTCTCTTGTCCACACCAGCATAGCCAACGCCTTGAGCACCTAATATCTTACCGTCCTCAGTAAAGATCAGCTTTAAGGTCATTGCCAAAGATCCCGGGTAATACGAGGCATGAGAAGCTGGATGAATGGTGATCACTTTATGGGGTATATTCAATCTGTTTAAAGTTCGCTCATTATTACCAGTGCTTGCTGCAGTTAAGCCAAAAACCTTAATAATTGAAGTCCCCTGAGTACCCTTATACGACGTATTTAGGCCTGCTATATTATCAGCCGCAATTCTACCTTGTTTATTGGCCGGTCCAGCTAAAGGGACGGCTGTCTTTTGCTTGTTAACAAAGTCAACAACTTCAATCGCATCTCCTACTGCAAAGACATTGGCAGCATTTGTTTCCATTTTTTCATTGACTAAAATATGCCCTTTAGCTCCCAGCAATATGCCACTATCCTTTAGAAATCCAGTATCCGGAAGAACACCTATGGCTAAGATCACAAGATCTGCATTTAATTTTGTACCGCTATATAAAGTAATCTCAACACTGCTATCATGGTCTTGGAACGCTTTCACACCATCATTTAAAATCACTCCAACCCCATTGTCTGAGAGTTCTTTTTCAACTGTTACAACCATATCCGTATCGAAAGGGGCCATTAAGTGAGGGGCTGCTTCCACTAACGTAACTTCAAGACCTCTATCCTTCAGATTTTCAGCCATTTCTACTCCAACGAAGCCGCCACCGATCACTACAGCACTATTAATTCCTTTTTTGTCCACATACCCTTTAATCTGATCGGTATCTGGTATATTTCTTAAGGTAAATATCCGCTTACTATCTATGCCTTCGATAGGTGGTTTAATTGCTCTTGCTCCCGGGGATAAAACAAGATAATCATAGGATTCTTCATACACACCCTTTTCTTTGCTTCTTACCATGGCAACTTTTTTATGGGTATCGACTCCAATAACTTCACTCTTAATTCTTACGTCGATATTAAATCGACTCTTCATGCTTTCAGGGGTTTGTACTAATAGTTTTTCCCTTTCCTTAATTATTTCTCCAATGTAATACGGTAACCCACAATTTGCGAAGGAGATATATTCATCCCTTTCAAACATAATTATTTCTGCACTTTCATCGAGTCGTCTAAGTCTTGCTGCTGCAGAAGCTCCACCTGCTACACCGCCTATAATTAACACCTTTTTGCTCATAATTAGTCCTCCTAAAATAATCATTATTACATTTCCTTCGATGCCGTACTATTCCAATTCCGTTCCTTAGTTTTAGCTTCCTTGCTACAACTAGTAATAGCTCACCTTAAATCGAGTAAGCGTCGTAATCGCACTTTTTCCTCTTCCAAGTCCTCTAATTCAGCCACCATTTTAGGTTGCACAGAATGAAATGGCCAACGCGATTTTAACTCTGCTAGTTTTAGCTCTACAACATTCATCTGAAGTTCAAGTCCATCTTTATCTTCATCTTTATTTTGTTGATCCTTATTCATTTGCTTTCTTCTCCTCTGTTGAAACAAAAGTAATAGCACCATGCATACATCTTTCCATACAAGCTTCACATTCTGTACATAGCGTTGGATCTACGACCGGAAGATGAGCCATCATTTTGATTGCTTGCACCGGGCAAGCTTTAACACAGTGCTTACACCCCAGACACAATTTCTCCATGATAAATGCTGACATTTCTATTCCTCCTTGCGAGAGAGACAAAGTTGTTTCTGCGTTCCTGCCTGCTGTCCCTTCGTCTTCTTTGAGTTATGATACGTAATCGACGCTCAACCCCAGCGAGATATCTTTTACGTTTTTAGATCCCATATACCCATATACCCTGGATAGGTATAGTATCTATGCTTCAATATATTCGACTCTCTTTCNNCTTTACCAACCACATCGCCCTATCCTTAACCAACGTCACACATCCTATCATCTCCTAAACTGCATAATAGGCAAATATAAAGCGCTCTCTATCAATAAGCGAGCGCACACACTTGACTATAGATTAGCCAATTATTCTCTTAAGAATTAATATTTCTATCTGATGCCTAATTAGGCACATTCAAGAAAATAACCAAGGCATCTTTGACTTGGTATTTTCTTTCATATGCCTTAGATTCATTTCATAATAAATTTTCAAAAATAAATTTATTTCCATATTATTCCACAATGCTCAGTGCATGCATATTATGTTTTATCTCATAACAAAGGAGGAAATGCAAATGGCATTTGGTGGTGTTGATGGAGCTGCTTGCGGTTGTGGAACAGGACATGGCTTTGGCGCAGGAATCGCTGCAGTAGTAGTAATAATTCTTCTTTTGATCGCTATGGGAATCGTATTCTAAATTCAGAAAGGTGGAACTTCTTATGTATGGAATGAATCAAGGCGCAATGATGGTTCACGGTGGAATGGGTGGAGCATGCTGTCATCCTCCTGTATGCTGCCCTCCCCCTGTCGCCCCAGTTGGTGGTTACGGATATGGCGGCGTCGGTCATGGCGTTGGTGTAGGGGTCATTGCAATTGCTATTCTAATTCTTATCGCTTTAGGTGTGATCTTCTAAAAATCTCTTAGTAACTGGCTATCATCTGAAAAGGTGGTAGCCTTAAATTTTTAAGAATACTACTGGGGATAATAAATAACCATACTCAATAAGCAGATCCCATCGCCAAAATTTTTATAAGTATGTGGGCTGTCCGCCTTAAATCGCATAGAATTTCCTGTCGCCACTACAAAGTCCTTACCATTAAGGTGGATAGAAACTTCGCCGGAAAATACTGTTACAAACTCCAATGTACCGTGTGGATGAGCTTCTGCCTCTAAATAGCCTCCAGAATCGAACTCAATGGAATACATTTCAAACCGTCTTATACTGTCAAAAGGAAATATGGGATAGTTCCTAACCTTCCCGTTATCTTCAATTAGTGGCTGAATCGTATGCTTATCTACAATTTCGATGTCAGATTCTGGTCTACTCATAAGTTGGGTAAAGGATATTTTAAGCCCATTGGAGATCTTCCATAACGTTGAGACAGTTGGGTTCACCTCACCTCGTTCAATCTGACCAAGCATGCTCTTGCTGACACCCGAAAGTTTCGCAACATTGTCCAGGCTCAACTTCTTATCCGCACGAAGTTTTTTTAAGCTTTCAGCTATAACAAAATTAAGTTCATTCAAACTTTTCCCCTCCAGCCTATTGACACTATACTGCACAAACACTATTATTATAGTGCATAATGTTATTACATAGTGCACTGTAATAATAGTGTTTGTGTATTATATCATACATATTTAGGGGGTAAAAATCCATGTTAAGTATAACAGCATTTTCATCTTATGTTCTTGTGACAACCTTCACACCTGGTCCGAATAATATAATGTCAATGTCAAATGCTAGCCGATATGGATTCAGAAAAAGCATTAAATTCAATGTGGGTATATTCTTTGGTTTTTTTATAATAATTGCTCTTTGCAGTCTTTTTAGCATTGAACTTTACAACTTAATTCCTTCCGTCAAGTCAATCATGCCTTTTATTGGTGCCATTTACATATTGTGGCTCGCCTGGAAAACACTTAAAAGCAAACCCCAAAGTGTGGACGCTACACAAAAACGGACAAACACTTTTATGTCCGGACTACTATTACAGTTTGTAAATCCGAAAGTAATTCTCTATGGAATTACGACCGTTTCAACCTTTATCGTGCCGTATTACAAGTCAGTGTTAGTTCTAACAGGTTTTTCTGTGTTATTAGCCTTGATAGGCTTTGTGGCGACCTGCTGTTGGTCATTATTCGGCTCCTTATTTCAAGAATTCCTCTCAAGAAATGATAAGGTCTTCAAGATTGTTATGGCACTACTGCTTGTCTATTGCGGAATTTCATTGTTTGAACAATAAACATCTCATGCCTCGCAGTACCCAACAGAGGGGCAGTAAAAACGGCAGTGTGCCAAGGAAAGGGTACAATGTTTTCATCGTATTCAGGCGAGGAAAAAACAACTTCCGCCTGTACAGGTTTTTAGCTGTACCTAACGTAAACCCCAGCCTTAGCATAAGCTGCTTGACTGATTCTGTTTGCTCATTCTTAAATAGAATATCTATATCCGCCATCATGCGCATATCCGGCTGCGGGTACAGATATTTGATGAGGAAGCCTTTCAGTGACATACAGGTTATCTGATATTCTTCAAAGGTTTGCAGGACTTGCTCTACCGTAATATGCTGTGTCGCTTCGATGACCACAGCCTTTTTACAGTCAACGTGGAATTTCCTCATAACTTCTCGCGAGGGCTTGCGATCATCGTCCAACTTATTGATGCCATAGCAGCCTGAATACTCTAAGATTCCTGCAAGATATACAAGGAACTCTCTAAATATTGGTTTATCGCCGTTTATTCCTTCTTATTCTACAATAGTAAGCTCGGTGTATTTATTCTGCGTGTAGCCATCTGCACACAGATTTAATCGTTATCACAGACATTAAGCTTTAAGAAGGTTGATATAATAGAAAGGGCAGGAGCCCCCTCATTATGACGAAGGGGCTCCTGCTGATTATTACTTAGTTTCTACTGTCGTAGACGTTTCCTTGGCAACTACGATTTCTGGTTCCTCAACCAATACCGGTAGAAGCGTTATGATTCCATAGACTTCGTTTTCACTCTCTGTTATTTTTAACTGAGCGTCTAACTTAAAATTCTTTGACGTTATGGTATCTCCTAGCAGCATTGTTGATACGTCAACAACTATTGCTTCTGGCATCATGGTTAATTTTCCTAAAACATCTACTTCAGATTTATAAACTTGAAGCAGCAAATTATCTAGACTATCCCGGCCTTCAAACGTGATAGGAATCTGCATGTTTACCTCGTGATTTTGTGAGACATGGAAAACATCAATATGGATGCCAGACGATGAAACTGGATCCCTTTGAACTTCCTTAATAAATCCAAATTTCTTGTTGCCACCATAATTTACCCATACTCTTGCATTCGACCCATGAGTAGCAATAACTTTCTTCAGTTCTTCAGTCTCAAACTCGACGGAAATTGAATTTGTAACACCATC
>OMOF01000285.1 GCA_900290375.1 Candidatus Desulfosporosinus infrequens | reverse complement strand
AGGTTATGATCTTACGGTTATGGATCGCAATCAAGCTGCTGTGGCAGAAGTTGTCGCTGCAGGAGCCAAAAGTGCTCCCACTCCTAAAGCCATCGCCGAACAAGTTGATGTGATTATTACAATGCTACCGAATTCACCTCATGTAAAAGAAGTTGTGCTCGGCGAAAACGGAATCCTCGAAGGAGCAAAACCAGGAACCGTTTTCATCGATATGAGTTCCATTGCGCCGTTAGTGAGCCGCGAACTCTCAGCAAAACTGGCTGAAAAAAATATTGAAATGTTAGATGCCCCCGTAAGTGGCGGTGAACCAAAAGCGATCGATGGCACAATGTCTGTAATGGTTGGCGGAAAACAAGAGGTCTTTGACAAATGCTACTCCATTATGAAAGCCATGTCTGGTTCTGTTGTGCGAGCTGGTGAAATTGGTGCCGGAAACATTACAAAACTGGCTAACCAAGTTATCGTTGCCCTCAACATTGCCGCAGTTTCTGAAGCCTTGGTATTGGCTAGCAAAGCTGGCGTAGAACCAGATCTCGTTTATCAAGCAATCCGTGGTGGTTTAGCGGGAAGTACGGTACTTGATGCCAAAGCTCCTTTGATGATGGATCGCAAATTTGATCCTGGCTTTCGCATTAACCTCCACATTAAGGATTTGAATAACGCCCTAGAAACTTCTCATGAAATGGGTGTTTCCTTACCTCTTACCGCAGCTGTTATGGAAATGATGCAAGCCCTTAAAACTGATGATCTGGGAGATGCTGACCACAGCAGTTTGGTAAAATATTACGAAAAAATGGCCAAAGTAGAAGTTAAACGCTAATTAACTCTAAGGGGCCATCTCAAAATAACTTTCCAAGTTATCCACATTTCTTAAATTGAAGGTAGACAAACAAAATGGTATAAAATCAGCTTTTATCACTGATATTTATACCATTTTTTTATCATCATACTGCTTTATCTATATAATTAAAATATTTTGAGACAGCCCTTTAATTTGGATATTTGCTATAACTCAGAGTAAAGTACTATACTACTAGGGAGGTGACGCTTTTTGAAATATTTTTTTAAAATTATGGGACAAATCTTCTTACTATGGCTCATTTATTCTCTTAGTACATGGGTGGTGAATTTCTTTCACTTGCCTATACCCGGTAGTGTGTTGGGTATGATCACGTTATTTTTCCTTTTGTCTATTGGGGTTATAAAAGAGGAATGGCTCTCCGCAGCCACCGCTCCACTACTAAAACATTTATCATTTTTCTTTATTCCCATTGCCGTTGAACTTATGGAATGGGGGGATTTGTTTGTTCAAAAAGGAGCTCTCCTATTTTTACCCTTAGTAGTCAGTACGTTAGTCGCATTGCTTGTAACTGGCGGAATGGTTCAACTCCTCCACAAATCCCCTGAGGTTAAGAAAGGAGAGAACTAACTTGCCAAATATCACAATGACTGCTTTTACAATCATCATGACGATTGCCATTTATTTTATCAGTCGAAAGGTCTATTTAAAGATACAAAATTCACTGCTTACCCCTTTGCTCCTTAGCACCATTACGATTATTTTGATCCTGCACTATTTAGGAATCACTTTTGAACAATACAAACCTGGCAAAGAGATTATGACTTTTTTACTGGGGCCTGCTACTGTGGCACTAGCACTACCTCTATACCAAAATCGAGAGGTTCTGCGTAAGGCCTTCATTCCTATTTTAGTCGGTATTGTTAGCGGTGCTCTATCTACATTAACAACTGCTGTATTATTAGCAAAATGGAGTGGTCTCGATCCCCTGCTCGTTACATCCATTGCTCCTAAATCAATAACAGCGCCAATTGCCATCGAAGTATCCCTTATCACGGGAGGCGATCCCGCGATTACTGTAGCTTTTGTAGTTTTTACAGGTACACTCGGCTCTATGATTGGTGCCAGTTTCCTTTCCCTCTGCAAAATCAAGAATCCGGTAGCGAGGGGACTTGCCATGGGGGTAACCGCTCATGGACAAGGTACTGCTACGATCCTTCAAGAAGGTCAAACCCAAGGAGCTATGTCAGGAGTTGCTATGGCGCTAGCTGCCATTTTCATTTCATTCATTGCACCATTTTACATTCCGTGGCTTTTAAAATAACGAAGAAAAAAACGAGTTGCTACACATATTTATGTGATCGCAACTCGTTTTTTTCAGATTATAAGGGTTCTGATAAATCGATATGGCAATAGCCATTCGGGTTTTTCAATATCATAATGAGTAAGGGGTAGAACTTCCGTAACGATAGACTTGGTATATTTTATTTGCTCCTTAGCTACTACTTCTTCAATTACCTTTTTATCTACTACATCTTTATAATATATGCCCGTACGATATTGAATGCCACGATCATTACCTTGTTGATTCAGGCTA
>OMOF01000913.1 GCA_900290375.1 Candidatus Desulfosporosinus infrequens | reverse complement strand
AAACATCTCAAAATCAAATATTGGTATTGTTTGAATAACTTTACACAAATAATTAAGGGAGCATTCGCTAATCATTGGTGCTTTTCCAAGATCATCATAAAATGAGGTGAAAACATTCGACTTGTCTGTTGTTGTACCCGATACGATACCGCAATAATCTGTCTTTTGAACTAAATCAGCGGAGGGGATATTAATACTGAAATAGCCATTTTCTTTAACACCAGAAGTTGTATGGTGAGTACTTTTTAGCGAAATATAAAGAACAGGTTTCAAACATACAACCCCATATGCCCCAAGAGTGGCGTAATTTGCTTTACCATTAACCTCAGCACCTACTAGCACTGTTGGAAAGGGACCAAAAGGTCTATTCTGAAGTTTTATTTTTCCCATGTTTCTACCTCCAAATATATAATTTTTTGCAGCTGCATTGAAATAATATCAGAAAATTTATGAAAAGAATAGACTATTTCTTTCTGTTGAATTATACTATAGCTAAAGTGTGCCCATATATAAATGTACATAACGTTATAAGTAAAAACTACAAGAGCCGAGCTTCCTAAGTTTAGGATGCTCGGTTTTTTCATATTTGCGTTTAGCAGTTCACAATTATATTCCTTACGGTTGACAGGACACGTGGAGACTTGCGGTTGTCTGCAAATTAAAGACAGCTAGGATTGGCTTGTGGTGCTGGTTTCAGAGATTGGGGTTTGAATTGGAGATCAGACTTAATGCCTGGTTTTGGTGTTTTGAAGCGTATGTATTCTGTCAACTTANNTTCCTCCAGCGCGAAGTTCCCCAAAGGCTAAGGATCCAAACGGACGTAAAAAGAAATATCAGATAATTGTCAACGAGTGAAATCTCCCTAATCAAATTGGGTCCTCTTGTAAACCCCAAAGCGATTCCCACGAATACAACACTCAATGCAAGGTTCCATTTTAATCCCTTCAAGCGGAAGACCGTTTCTAAACCCCAAGTCGACATGAAAAAGAAAGCACCGACTTTTATCACCAAGGCTCCAAGCCAAACTCCTAAAAATAAGGATTCAACCCCCGACACCGTCTGACTTATTTCTATCATCTTCCCTAAAGTGAGCAAACCATACACCAAACGGACGGTTTCTGTTGGCCCAAATACAAGAATTTGTATTAATGCAACTAAGGTGTCAAGAATGCCCACCAAGAAAACTGCTCGATAAACACCTGTTTTTAGTTGGCCAAGTTCTCGCTTATTAGTGGGTAGAAAAGTGAGGATTCCGGCTAAAAAGAGGATATATTCCATCACAAAAGGTAGTACTTTGATTCCCCCAAAAAGAAGCGGTGTTAAACCATCACTCAAAATAGGTAAAAGTTCTCCTTGTTCAATCCGAGGAATGGAGAGACCCACATTAAGTACCAACGCAATCACAATCAGAGGTAAAACTACTTCAGAAAAACGTGCAAACACTTCGATGCCAGACGCTCCTAAATAGAAAACGAGTGACAGTCCCCCAATATTGAACACCGAAATAGGGGTTAAGGTCATAATTGAAGACTGATAGATATTCCCTAGTTGCCCTAGCAGCAAGCCACCAAAGTAACCCGTGATCAATATATATATGACCCCTACGATTTTTCCTATCCACTTACCAAAGAGTGTTTCGGATACCAATAATAGATTTTGATTAGGATATTGATCTAAAAGAGAAAGAACCATTAAACCGTAAGGAATTCCCACTGCAAAAGCTGGCATGATGCTCATCCATCCATCACGCCCGCTGACTCCAGTAACGACTGAGGCTATCGGGAGAAACGTTGTGCCCATGAGTACTGCTGCACCTAAGGTCATGAATTGATGGGTTGAGATTTTTCCCATTGTTAACCCTTTCCATTTCCGGCCTGATTGGAGTCCCTCAACATCTTTCTCTAACATAATTACCCGACAATGAGTCTATTATTCGCAAGTCTTCGGCTTTCTTCTCTACTAGATAAAACCCAACCCCCTATTCGAATAGGGCAGTACTTGTGAGCATAGGAATTTATGTGTTAAGTCAACAATATCTCAATCGCTGTCCAACAATATCACCTCAGAAATGGGGCTTGCGCTTTTGGACGTGGCGGACGTCGTCCGGCGATATCCGGTCGTGATCGAATATTTTTCGCATGCCAGCGAGGAGACCTTTTTTGAGGATCTGGCGAAGCTCCCTGGAGGCCAAGAAACCTGCGATTCCATCTGGAACTATCTTGGAAACTATGGGATGCGATGCCCAGGTAAAATCGATATCACTATTATCTCTCCTTGGATGAATTAAAAAAGGTTGCCGGCACGAACCAGATTTCGCACTGTGATTCAGTTTGTATCTGCCGTACTCATGGTGATCGGGTTGTTCGAAGTTTCATAACTAAAACTTGACGCATGTCGTATTCAGGCAAATTTGGAAGTCAAACGTTTTCTCTAGAGTCTATACGGGGTAACAAGGTGCTTTCTATCAAGCCGATGTGGGAATCTACAGTACGCAAGAATTGAATTTAAGAGTTCAAGTATCAAAAAATATGTGGTATAATTACGGATATCTACATTGGGGGCATTGAGATGACTGAATCAAATAGAGGTGGGGCAAGAAAAGGTGCTGGTAGAACGCCATTAGATGATGCATTACGAAAAAAAGGGCACAAAATTTATTTATTACAAAATGAGTTTAATTATATAAACAAATATGGAATGGGAACTTCTTTTTCTGAAAAAGTCGTGGAAATTCTACTGGTTGAATTAGAAAGAAGAAAGTGCTAAAAAATTCAGAAATAGGGGAATGAAAAATT
>OMOF01000059.1 GCA_900290375.1 Candidatus Desulfosporosinus infrequens | reverse complement strand
TGAAAGGAAATAACAAGTCAAAGATGCCATGGATATTTTGCGTCAGACAAGGAGGTATGTTTATTAATTTGTTATCTTCAGTAACCGTTCAGCGTTTGCATGTGCAATTTTTTCTAAGTCCGCTGGAGTAAGCGGAGCATTGTCTAGAAAAGCTTTCCCCACAGTATTTGAACTGAAAGGGTAGTCAACAGCAAACAACATCCTGTCTGCCCCAAACACCATCAGCGCACAGAGCAGAGGTGGGAGCGTAAAATAACCACTAGTTGTGATATGGAAATTTGACATAAAATAGTCCTTTACGGGGCGTTCAAGGTGAGAGGCCACCGGAGTTAGTATGCTATCCGAGCGGGCTAAAGAAAAGGGAATGTTTTCTCCCATATGACCAATGATCACCTGCAGGGCTGGAAAGCGATCGAAGACCCCGGCCAATACCAAACGAAGGCTATGTAGCCCATTTTCCACATGCCAGCCCCAGCCTGCAATAGACAAACGGTTGCCGACATTCCCTGGTAATCCGCTAAAATAGGCCTCATAAACGGTTGAGGGCGGCGGGGCTGGATGAAGGTAAATTGGAACATTTAGTTTTTCAGCTTGGGCTAGAACAGGGTAAAACCGTGGATCATCAAGAAAAAGTCCATTCGTTGTTCCGTTAATCATGACCCCTTTAAACCCCAAACTGGTCACACATCGTTCCAGTTCGGCAGCTGCGCTTTCTGGGTCTTGCATCGCCAGAAAAGCGAAAGCGGCGAAACGATTAGGATGACCGGCCACGGCACTGGCTATTATATCGTTGCATTCACAAGCAACAGCGGTCGCGTCAGCAGGGGGTAGCTTGTCAATACCTGTAGTTCCAGCCAACGATAATACCTGCACATCAATCCCTACGGCATCCATGTCGGCTAGGCGGCCAGCACCCAGGTCTTTTAGCTTCTGGCTCACTATAGCAGGAAGACCTAAAGGTGTTGTGATGCCTACCGTTTGGAGAGCTCTTTCCACGACAGATGTTCCCCAATGTTCTTCAAGCGCAATCATTCTCATTTTCTTTCCTCCTTGTTCTAATGCTTTCGTTCCCAGGGGCAAGAATTGATCCTCTAATGGGCTCAATTCGATTTATTGTGCTCAATTAGTTCGTTGACGATCCCATTGTCAAAACAGCTCTAAGGACTCTGGCCTTCATCATTTTTTCATAAGCCACTGACACTTGCTCAAGTGGAAATACTTCAACAAGCGGTCATATGCTTAAACTTATTTCGCATCTTTGCTGCTATTGCTCCAATATTCATTTGAACACAACAAAATAAGGCCATACACTATACTGTAAAGTGAACCATTTTGAATAGCTTTTGAAGCGTTCCATCCTATTAAGTTATTCTTCACCTTATACATCTCCCATAATTATCATATTTGATCCTCCCATCTGCTGCCTTTTACTGTTCAGTATAGTTGCTAGAACTATGCACAATAGTTTACTTCTCACAAGTCCTTCTTTCAACACAGATATTTGCCACCTCTCTGGGAATTAATCTTCATCATCTGCAGGTATTCGGTTAATTCCTGAATATTCCTGCCAATCATTAAAAATATTGGTATCCGTGCTCCGCAAAGCTCGCGTGGGTGGGCTATTTGCTACGCAATGCTCCACGGCTTGGTAATCTTAAGTACAATCATATATACCAATGAGACTACGTATATGTAATATGAGAGCAATTTTCTCCGCATTTTTGAGAGGGGGAAGTTTATGTCTAATCAGTGGGGGCGTCAACCTATGGGAAAGGATTCATGGACATTAGTTTTAGGGGTAGTTATAATTGGTATTATTGGGTACCTGCTTATCCCCAATTTTATTAAGCCTTCTAATTCTAGTACTGATACGACCGTTCCTGCAACCATTCTAAACAATGACAACCAGCTCAGTAATAACGATCCTTATGCCCTGAATTCAAATTCATCCGGCTATCCAATCCAGAATATGCCTAGTGTTAATAACACATTGATCAATGGAAATGGCAATAATGAAATAACAACGGGATACTGGATACTCTTCCTCTACAACGGTACAATCCAGCAATTGTCTATTAACGCTCAAGATTATGCTTTTGTGCAGGGGATAGTCAATAGCGATACAAAGGGCACTCCTACAAATCCAATATTCTTGGTTGAGAATGGACAAATCCGAAAATACGTTGTCAGTAATGAAACTTATTCGATCATTTCCAATATGGCAACTATTAATAAGCGATCTTCAAATTCTTTACCAGATACTAATCGAACTCCTTCACCCGCTCCAACAACTCCGACACCTCCTACAACTCCCACACCTACAATTCCTAGCACTACAACTCCTAGTACCTCAGCTCCTAGCACTACAGTTCCTAGCAGTGCTACAATTCCCTCTCCTTACAACCCCTAGTAATTCAAAGCCGCCGGGTGTTTAGAACGCTTACTGAAAGAACGTGACGTTAATAGAAAGATTCAGACTCCCTGATAACCCGAATTTTAGGCATACTATCCTTTGTGAATTTGCTTGTCCCACTCACTTGGCCCTCATCGATAATGATGGGGCCTTCTTTATTTGTACTTATAAACATAAACACACCCGAAACTTGTGCCTTACTATGTAGAGCTGGTTAATGGCATTAAGTCTGTTGTAGTGCTTAAATTCTCGAATTCGTTTGTCAGAACGCTAACCAGCCCTGTTGGATAATCTACCCAGCATAATAAAACACCTGATTGAACACTATCCCAAACAGTCCTACTATGGGTCCTTTCTTTGATCCTACCCACGTTACATGAAATCTTCCTTCCTAATTATATAAGTGCTATGTACTCATCCAGTAAGCGATAACCATCTTTACTTCATCAGAGTCATAAACATAATCGATTTCGATTGTATAGTTGTAAAGGACGAAAGCCGTGAATTAATCCTTCACGGCTTTGTTTTGTCTGATACACACGGGCTAGATGCTCTTGAAATCAGGATTATCTGCTTAATTACGTTACTTACTTTGTTCAATTCCATAGGAATACGTAAGTTTTCACGGTCTTAAAGGGACGCCTTTTCTAATGTTCAGCAGTGCCACCAGCACCTGTTCCGCTACCAGTGTTGCTGGACCTCGTTGTCAGGATAACAGATCGCAGAGCACTATCCTGCACCGGAGTAATAGCTGCTTCTCCACCGACCTCAGTCAGGCCCAAAATATTAGTTTTATTGGTAAGAAAAAATGTCGAAGTTGCCGTTGGCATTTCCGCATCCACCATGATGATCGGGGATAAGTAATGGGCTGCCAAGTTCCCAGCTACTAAGGCATCTGGGAAATTCAAACCATTCACGACATAGACCTTTCTCAAGTTAAGATGCAGACCTGTAGCTATTGCCGTGGCTGTTTCATAGCGATCGTTACCACTATAACGGGTAGCTTCCGGCAACTGATTATAGATCACTGCGGGTATTACTGCGTCTCCTCCAACAACGATCGTTGTACTGACTTTCTGAGTCGTCAGTGCTTGGGTCGTCACGGCAGGAAGTTCCGCTGTTTCTGTAAAGAGGATCGGAATCCCGTTATAGGCTGCATAACTGGATACTGCCAAAGCGTCAGCGTAATGACCGTCTTCCCCGTTGGCTATAACAGCTTTGCCTGTCGTTCCGAGAGCTGCTGCAATTGCGGCAGCTGTCGCATTTCGGTCTGCCCCACCATAACGAAGGACATTAGCCTTGCCGTAAGTCGCACTCAATGAGTCTTGAATAGCTTGTGAAATTACTGCTGTACCTCCGATTAACGTAATCGTCTTTGGAGCCAATTTCTTAATTTCTACGAGCGTCGACGGAGTAAGCGTTGTGGCATCTGTCAATAAAATGGGTGCGTCAAGTTTATACGCTAGAGGCCCTGCTGCTAAAGCATCCGGAAATGTATAGGCATTAGCAAGCACTACATTGTCCGCCCCAGCTTTCCAACCCTGGTCGGCAACAGCATTGGCGGTTCCAAACCGATCAAGCCCCGACAAACGGTTCGGAGTAGAACTAGTATCCGCCATCACGGCGTAGGTGGTGAAATGATAGGTTGGAATGGAAATCGCATTTGTCGTTGTATCAAAAACCCCACCGAGCTTAACCCAATCGGTCCTGCCAGTATCCCACCAATAAATGGCCAATTGTTGGGATGTAATCCCTGTCGGCAGATCGGCTGTCGCTATAGGGAAGGTAATCGTTACTGGAGCACTAAACTGTACAGAACCGTCAGTCTGGCCTTTTACCCCAAATTGGCGCTCATATTTGAGTGGATCAAGCACAACTGCTGTGGGCTCTGCTTTGGGTGGCGTTGTCACAGTTCCCATGGCAACTGTAATTTGCGCTGAACCCGTCTGATTGCTAATCGCGCCGGGAGGTACAACCACTTTTACGCCATCAGCTGCTGTCAACGTTGACGAAGTGGTGACCGTCGGGATCACTAATGAGGCGTTTGTTGGTAGTTGAGCATTCTGAATTTGCTCAGGAGTGGCCTTGGTTAAGGTTGCTAACGCCGTTTGATTATAGATAGTGTTGTCTCCCCCAAGTGCCACAGTCGTGGCTGTCGATGTTGGGACTGTTATAGGGGCCGGGGGCAAGGTTGAGGTTGGTGTCGTTGTTGAAGTCGGTGTAGTACCTGGTGCCTGGTTATCAGATGCTACGGTAAAGGTAACTGTTTGATCTATGTTTCCGTCACATTGACCAAGGGTTTTGCCGTTATTTGCAGTCAAATTCTTACTGAT
>OMOF01000692.1 GCA_900290375.1 Candidatus Desulfosporosinus infrequens | reverse complement strand
CTTTGTTGTAATTCTACATTACTCGCTTGGAAAGATTGACGATTTGCAAGAATTGCAGCACGCAAGGCATCATTTTTCTTACCACTTGGGTATAATTTCTTAGCCACGCGAATCAGAACTTTTAAAGCCTGTTTCAAATCTGCAACTGCACCAATTTCCACTGGATAATTGCGACCAATTTCGCTTGGATCAATATCAATTTGAATTAACTTGGTAGGAGGGAAGCTAAAAGTAAATTCTGGATACCAAGAACTACAATCTGCTTCTTTAAAGCTCGTTCCTAAACCAAAGACATAATCGGCATTTCGGCATTTATCATTGATGAACTTCGTTCCCCAGAACCCAGTCATCCCAAGAATTAATGGATGTTCATCGGATAGAACCCCTTTACCCATTAGGGAGTGAGCAACGGGAATACTTAATAACTCCGCAAATTCACTTAACTCTTCCGATGCGTTTGCTAATATAATTCCGCCACCAGCATAAATTACAGGGTTTTCAGCTTTTACTAAAGTTTCAATGATCTGAGTTGCCACTTCATCATCAATGGATGGTTTGGAAATTATTTTTGTATTATGATACGTTTTTTCAAATAAAGCGACGTCAATTTCTTTTGAAAACATATCCATAGGTACGGATACTAAAACCGGTCCTGGTCTGCCTGATTCTGCTAAATTAAAAGCTTTTTCCATAATTTCCGGGAAAAGTTCAGGAACATCCACTCGCCAAGCCCGTTTTACAAAGGGGCGATAGATTTCATTTTGGGCAGCATCGGCATGCAAATTGACTTCTTGATGAGGGTGCTTTCCATAATAATGACTAGGAACATCCCCAGCGATTACGACCATAGGAATTGAGTCTAATGCTGCATTTGCCACACCGGTTGCAGCATTAGTTAGGCCAGGCCCTAAGTGACTGAGAACAACAGAAGCTCTCTTTTTTACACGCGCATACCCATCAGCAGCGTGAGATGCGATTTGTTCGTGACGAACATTCACAAATTTTATTTTCGTACTTTTATCCAATTCCGCTAAAAAGGCAATTACCGTATGACCACAAAGACCGAAGATATGCTCTACGCCTCTATTCTCTAAATACTTAACGAGTTGTTTGGAAATTAATTCTTTCATGTTAATTTAATCCTCCTTAAAATTTAAGAGCTATTTTTGCAAAATTCCCACCCATGGCATCATCAAAAGCTTGATGAAAATCAGTATATGGAACGATTTTCGATAGAACGGGAGATAAATCAAATTTAGGATCTTTAAGATATCCAATCGCCTCTGTAAAATCTTTGAGTGTATAGATGATGCTACCGAAAATACTTACTTCGCTACGTACAATTTTTAGTGATGGGTAATTGACTGGGTCACAAGTAATACCAATGGCAACAATACATCCACCAGGTTTTACAATTTCCATTGATTGCTCAATGGATGCTGGCACACCAGCAGCTTCAATCACTACATCAAATAATTCACCCTTAACGTCCTTTGGATGGATTGTTCTTACGTTTTCATCCAAACGTTTAGCGATCTCCCATTTGTTCGCATTGATATCAATAATCGTAACCTTGGCACCGAGTTTTTTGGCGATTGCAACCGAGAACAACCCTTCTGTGCCACAACCAATAATCGCTACAGAATTTCCTTTTCTAATATTCGCTTTTTTTAGCGCATGAATCGTAACCGCAAAAGGTTCAATTAAGATTGCTTTTTCATCGGCAATTTCTTCTGGTATGGGAACGATATATTTTGATTCAATAATAACTTCTTCGGCAAATACGCCATCAGAAGATACACCAATGGGTTGCTTGTCTATACAAATATTAGTTTTTTCCTGCAAACAATATTCACAGACTCCACAGAATGTATTAGGGAAAACAACAACGCGAGTGCCAATTTCATAAGGTACATTTTCTCCTACCTCAATAATACGTCCTAACACTTCATGACCCGGACGAAGAGGATAAGCAGCATAACTAATTAAACCTTTATACACCTTAAGATCTGATCCACAAATCCCACCATAAATGATCTTAAGTTTTACTTCATCTTTTTTAGCCGCTGGTAAAGCATTTGCCTCACGTAGCACCAAATCACCAGGCTGATTCAAGTATAATTCGAACATTGTACTCATACCTCCATCGTTTTTTGCATAATACGGAAAATCGTCTTTAAATCAATTATTGAACCAATTCAAGTTAGTGCCTTCTCCATGCTTCTGTAGGGGCGGATCCCCTACTGAGTTCTCAATGTTCGCCTTTCGCAGAACGAGTTCACTTTACTCCTGAAATTTTTTCTGCACGTAC
>OMOF01000163.1 GCA_900290375.1 Candidatus Desulfosporosinus infrequens | reverse complement strand
CATGTTAACACTACTAGTAATAGCGTTACCATTAACTTGAGTAATCCACAAGCCTGCTACTCCTGTTCCAACGTAGATGGTTTGGTTAGCAATCGGATTTCCGTAAGCATCTTGAGCAGTGATGGTGATGTTCTGCGAGCCGCCAACGACTGAGTTAACGCTAGATGGGCTAGCTTTAGCAGCTACTAAGCCACCAGTTGCTGCAGTAAAGTTAGTAGTTACTGTAGCAGTTTTGCTGTTGAGCGAGTTGCTAACAGTAATGACTGGGTTTTCTGAGTACTTATCGCTTGAATACACTTTAGCAACCTCAACCGGGCTGTAAGAACCTGTTGTTATAGTGCCCGATGTTGGAGCTACAGCAGGTGCAAACCCACTATTAGAGTTGTAGTAACTAGCTACCATAGGTTGCAAAGCACCATTAGCACTTACGTTAAAGCCAAGGAATTCTTCAAAGTTACCTGGTAGACTGGTCGAAGGCAAGGTCCAAGTTGCAACTTGGGATCCAATAGTGCCAACAGTAGTAACTTGCATTCCGATCAAGCTGGTCGGGGTTAGCACATTCTCTTCAATGAGGGTGAAGGAACCACTTGTAGCACCTGGCAAATAACCTACAACTTTATAACCAGCCTGAGCTTGCCAGAGTTTAACATTGTTAGCACTGACTTCGCCCACACCGTTTACGTTAACTGTTACGTTATTAGGCATAGAGGAAAGAGTGTAGCCGTCAACATTACTAATGACGCCATTTAAGGTGGAACTCATGTTCATGGTCAGTCCTTGGCTAGGAACTGTACTTAGAGCTGGGTAGGAGTTGAAAGGAGCTGCCACGAAAGTAGCATTCTTTCCGGAATCATACGCGTTGGCTGCAGGGATAGCAACCCCAGCAACGGTAACGGTTGACCCAGGAGCAGCATTACCATCCAACAACGGAACATATGAACTGAATCCAGTCGCATCAGCAGCAACACCAAGGCTTCCAATGGAGTTACTTGCCGTGAAGGATGCGTTAATCGTTCCAGCTGCGGAACCTTGGGCATGAGTAGTATCAATTACGCTTGCGGAGTTGGAATAAGCGCTGATGTTAACATTGACAGAACCAGCTGTTCCGGAGGAGATGACTGCAGTAGTAGGGTTCGAGTTAAGATAGAAATTGATTTGTCCACTTCCATCATAAGCACTTCCATAACCAGTAGGAAGGAATCCAGTTGGCATTGGTACAGCCGCTGACAAAGTTCCATCGGAGTAGCATACTGTTCCATCAACATAATTTAATTGGTTAATTACAAAACCATTAACTTGAGTAAACATGGCTTTAACTTCTCCGATTCCGCCATGAACAGCAATTGTCGGCAGATAGGCAGAACCCAGTCTTTCAAAGTTCACACCACTTGGAGCTAGGAGATCATAGACCAACGCATAACTGTCAAATTGGTTTCCAACAGCAGGAGCAATAATTGTACCATTTTGGTTATATGCTGCTGCATACATTTGCTCATCGGAACCCACAACGTTGGTGAAGCTACCAGTTTGCGGCACAGCACTCAGCGTAGCATAGTTCGGCATGAGGGAAGTGTGGCTGACGCCAATTGATTGCGCTGTCTGACCTTGTTGCCATACAAGGTTTACGAAGTTGCCGGTGTTACTATTCCCTACAAAGCTCAGTGCAGTAACAGTGTTAGGCAACGATTGACCTGTTGTAACAGCGATTGTAGAAGGAACATAGTACGCATAGTACTTAGTAACGCTATCCAGTACGCTTTGGGTAACAGGTACATTGGCTGTAACCGTTACGGAGAAGTTACCGTTACTATCTGATACTACTGTAGGATAGTTAACAGCGCTAAACAGTGTTGTGGTACCGTTCAATACGAAAGCATCATTTTGAACGTTGTTCGAAGCACCATTGATTACATCATAGTCTTGGATCGCAACAGTAGCACCGGTCACTGGGTTGCCGGCGGAATCTTGCAATTGTCCACTCAGGGTCATTTGTGAACCGGATGTTGCTGTTTCAGCATTCGTGGAGGCGATTGTATTACCTGTCGTTATGCCTGTTGGGTTCAGCATAGCTGCTGGGCTAACATTGCCTACTTTGGCTGCTTGAGCTACTGCTTTCCAGGAATAATATCCGGTATTGGTGGAACCGCCACCATTGACGAGTTGGGCATTCATGCTGATATTCATGATCGCACCTGGATCAGGAAGACCGTTAGTGGAAGGCAGCATCGAATTGATATACACCAGTGCTTGACCATTGGTATCTGTATTTATAACATAAGTTACAGGCGTAGTAGAATAACCTTTACCAACGGCTGCGCCGGAGGCTACCATCGTTGTTCCTGTAGAATCAGTGAAGTAGGCGTTAGCATCGCTAGTACCACCATTTTGGGTCATTGTAAATTTAACAGCCTGGCCAGCTAACGATGCAGTGGCACCAGTAGCCGGTAATATGGTAGCTACTACAGGCACTAAACCTTTCATCTTACCAGAAGTGGAGAAGTTCAGGCTATCCGGATTGGCAGAAGAATAGATTGGGCTGAGTACTGTAGTTCCTGGTACGCCCCACTCTATACTCGCTTCGCTGGACATCACAGGTTGACCATTGTTGCTGAACGGAGCCTCAACCACAACATTGAAGGATTGTTGTGAACTAGCAGTCGAAGTAAAGATAGCCTTCACATTACCACTGGCATCCGCTGGGACGGAATAAGATGCATCGAAGGTATCGTTGCCAACAATTACTGGCGAGTTCAAGGTCGTTGCCACTAACGTATTACCAGCGGTATCTTTAGCGGTAATATTGTTTGAAGTGGATACTAAGTAAGTAATACTTGCATTAGCAGCACTTGTACCGTTTACAGTAGTGGCGACTGTCACTCCATTATTTACGACTGCCACAGCTGGAGCGCT
>OMOF01000062.1 GCA_900290375.1 Candidatus Desulfosporosinus infrequens | reverse complement strand
ATATCACTACAGCGTGAATTAATTTTAATTAGTAAGACTGCTATTCAATTTCTTAGAGCTATGGGACTTATACGCACAATAGTTGCGACGAAGATGATAGTCTACAATTCTTAAGGCCTTTTCTATTATTTTTTCCTCACCCGACAGAGCTGCCACAACAAGCATTAGCGCCATCGGATGAGTTAAGATCGGACTTTTTTTTTATCAATCACTTGCAGTCTTATTTCAAGTAGAAATGAACTCGCGATCGACACCAAAAGCATATGCCGATGCCAGGCAGTCCAAGATCTGAATTCATAATGATCCATTCCTAATTCGTCTTTGGCTTCATTGAAACACTGCTCAATAGGCCAGCGCATCAACGATGCTTTGCACAGTTCAGAAGTTGGAATGTCTTCAGGCGCATTACTGACAGAATACCTAACCACCCCATCTTCAGAACGGCGAATAAATAACCAGCAAGATTTTATAGGGACTTCACCCGTCTCTTTCGCAAAAGCTCTATAAATTTGAAGACATTTGATATCCGAATAAATCGGTCCTTTTGATCCTTCCCCAAGATGCATTTTTACCCATGGTATCGTTTCATCTCCAGCGATCTTGGAAACATGTTCTGCGGGAGTTGTTGCTGCCATTTTCGTAGGGCGGGGACCCCTTCCTTTATAGTCGGGAACAACAAACATTGGTTCGACACGCCAAACCAGTGCGTCGTGATGAATGTCAGCGAAATACCAATAGTTATCAGAGATACCCTCAAGAAATTCCTTACTGTTTCCATAAAGACAATCCATGCCAATCCACTTTGCCTTAAATAGACCCGATTCCTTGATCTTACGAATCATATTAAGCGCAATTTGTGGTTTGGTCTGGAACGTTAGATCATCGGGTACAACGCACTCTTTCCGGAGCTGTTTGTAATCTTCTCCAAACCATTTTTCCGGCATGAAAAGCTGTGCTGCAACCAAACCATAACCCTTAGGGCCTGAATAGCCTACAAAAACACCCACCTGACTGTTTTCAACTTTTCCGACGCTACCACAATATTGACGTGCCACGCCGACGGAATTCTTACCTTTTTTAACAAAGCCGCTTTCATCGATGGTAATCATACCTTCATCGTCTGAAAGGCGCTCAGATTGACCCTCTTGAAAGATTTTTGAAGCTTCTTCATCATTCCATTTGGAATCCTTCATGAAAAACTGCAAATTACGAGGACCTCTTGGACTATCCATATATTCTAAGGCAATGGGTTCTGCCGACTTCCGTTTCAAATTGCTCAACAATCCCTTAATATACACATTAATATTGAAGGTTTGCTCGGAACGTTGAAAACAGCTTTGAAAACGCTCCATAAAATTGCTCAGCATTTCTGGTAACTTGTCCACTAGACCTCGTACATTGGCCTCTTCCATGATTCCTTCANNTTGCATAGTAATCCTCTCCAGATGTTGGTTATTTTTGAGGACCCGGAGGGGCTTTCCTGTACAACCCATTAACGTTTTGAAGTTTTTCTTAAGTGGGTATAAAAACACTCCTTTTTTGTTTCCATGATAGTGATAGGTGACTCCAACTTTTCCATAACCGCTGGTTTCTCCGACATAATGCCAGTTTGAAGCCCTATAGCAAGTTCCTTTGTAAAGGTCACGATCAACAAAGGTTTCTAATAGATAGGGTTCTATCTGGTAAAGGGTCGGCCAATCATGTTTTAGATGCTTAATGGATAAAGCTATTATATGGGAAGCAAGATTTTTAACATGCACCCATGGTGCGATCAGAAAGCGATTATTGTTCAAAACATGGGGTAAATAACGTTTGCGCTCTTCTGGGCTCCAGTCGATAAAGGTATCCCGCACCCCAAGCCTATAGGAAGCCTGGTTATAACTGATGGCTGCAATCGGGCGTTCCTTAAACCACACAAGATATTTTACTCGTGGTCCAATCGTTCTTTTATAGCCCAGATAATGATAGGATTCAACGAGATGGTTCCAGAGCGCTTCCAGTTCTGTGCGACTAACAAGTTCAATTTTTAGCGAGGGTATTATCTCAAGTATTNNTCATCGATAGAATAAGTGACGTCTTTTGGTTTCATGACAACTAATCCTTTCAGCTTTGAGGACAGAGTTATGCCTATAATATATCATAGTCAACCTCCGAGTCCTCATTACTAATTTAGCACATGAAACCTGTTCTGTCTATCATTTTCTAATTCNNATAAAATCAGAGTAGTAAGAAGGGGCCTACCAATGCTAGAAATAGAGAAACCAAGAATCGAGTGTATTGAGCGTTCTGAAGACAACTATTATGCCAAATTCGTCGTTGAGCCTCTTGAGAGGGGATATGGGATTACGTTGGGAAATTCTCTAAGGCGCATCAGTTATCATCTCTTCCAGGATCAGCAGTGACATCAATTAAAATCGAAGGGACACTTCAGGGGTCTCTCACGATACCAGTGTTTTGGAGGATGTTACGGACATTATCCTCAACCTGAAGTCCCTTGCTTTGAAAGGCTATACGGATGAACCACGGGTTCTTCGCCTAGAGGCTCAGGGCGGTGGTATAGTTAGGGCCGCCGACATCATAACCGACCCAGATATTGAGATATTGAACCCAGACTTGAAGATTGCTACATTAGATAAAGATGGCAGGCTTTTCATGGAAATGACTGTGGAACGTGGCCGAGGCTACGTTTCTGCGGACAAAAACAAGAAACCAGATCCCGCCATCGGAGTTATCCATATTGACTCTATCTTTGCCTCGATTTATAAGGTCAATTATACAGTTGAGGCTACTCGGGTCGGGCAGATCACAGACTATGACAAGTTAACCCTTGAAGTATGGTCTAATGGCTGTATCTCACCAGAGGAGGCTATCAGTTCGGCAGCCAGAATGCTGAATGAACATCTGGGCCTTTTCATGGGAAACAGTGATAAACCCAATAATGTGGAGACTAAGGAAGAAAAAGAAGTGGAAACCAAAGGGCAAATTCTTGACCTGTTGATTGAAGACCTAGAGTTGTCTGTTCGTTCATACAACTGCTTGAAACGGGCAGGGATTAACAGAATTGAGGACTTAACTCGAAAGACAGGAGAGGAAATGGTTAAAACGCGTAACCTTGGGCGCAAGTCGTTAGAAGAAGTGGAATCTAAACTTAAAGAATTAGGATTATCGTTCCGACCAGAAGAGGTGTAAAACTCTTAATCCTAGTTGCTCTGAACTGGCATTCAAGTTATTCGTCGAAGGTAGTTTTGTTATAATTGATATCAAGTTAACATAGATTGTGGAGCAGTAGAGGGGGAGCCCCCCTTTTTTTGTTGGTTCTGAATATGGAATGGATTAACTCTGGTAAGTTGGTAGCAATCTTACTCCAAGAAGCTCATCAATTATGCTAATCCCTAAATATCCAAGCATCGTTTCGGCAAGTTTGTCATTTGTAGTATTTACCAAATAGAGACATCCTTTCGCGATGTCTTTATTTATTGAGCGTACATATATAAATGTAATAAGTTTGTGAACGAAAGAGGGATCTATGTGCAAGAATATATACGCAAACGGGTGCTAGATATTGGATCTTACATATTGGAATCGAGCGCAACCGTTCGCCATGCGGCGGACGTCTTCGGAGTATCTAAAAGCACAGTACATAAAGATGTGACGCAACGCTTACCTATGATAAACGAGAAGTTATCCATGGAAGTCAAGCATATCCTAGAAACCAACAAGGCTGAACGTCATATTCGTGGGGGTGAAGCGACGCGGAAAAGGTATCAGGAAACAAAGTGAAAGCTTGTATAGTCTATATCGGAAACGGTGTGGGCTTTTTTTGTACCTGTATAGCGATGTAGGATAACAAAAGGGTATGGCCCCAGCTATTAGATTGTTGGGGCCTAGTTTAGTTCGACCGCAGAGGAGCGACGAGTCAAGTCGAGGACTTATTTACTCTAAGTTATCTTACCCATCTCTTCCATTAATTTCTGGAGGGCCTTTCTTTCAATGCGAGAAACATAAGAACGCGAAATATTCATGATCTTGGCTATCTCCGACTGCGTCCGTTTCTGACTGTTCATTAACCCATATCGTAATTGGATCACCAATTTTTCCTTTTTGTTCAAGTTTTTTATGAGTTCAAGTAAGACCTTTCGTTCTGATTCATTTTCGACCTTTAAGGAAATATCCTCCTCATTTGAAACTAGAACTTCGATGAGTGAAATCGTATTGCCCTCTTTATCCATACCGATTGGATCATAGGCGTGTCCAGCTAAGGACACAACATCTAGTTGGTGAAAGTCCGACCAGGAGAAAAGACTTCACTCCTGTAGCCTGAGAGGCACCGTGGAACGAAAGTGAGACGGTGGAGCCCTCTGACATCATGTTCAGTAGGAACGTGGGCAAAACTCCAGGTTGTAACGCACAGTGAACGCAGATGTAGCCTCGTTACACGCAAATCCGGTGGCTGAGACGGTCTATAACGCGCGAAAGCAACAAGGATTGACCGAAATGAGTCTGAAACGGCAGTCCTCACCGGCGGGGTATCAGCGGCGACATGGAAGGAAAGATGATGTGGAAACTGGAGAAGCCCTCGACACCCGGTGAAGAAATCTCACCGAGGAGGCCGTCCCTATAACCGTGATCGGGAAGTGGGATAGGCAGGTGTCAGGGTGGCGGAGCGGATCGTAGTACTGAAGATACGCGTGCAGCAAAACGCGCGGGGAGGGAAGGGTCCGAACCTGTAAACATTTCGTACGACCAAAGGAGGCAAGGGTGCCATGACAAAAACACCCATTAATTTGCAGGAGCTAAGGCGTCGAATCTATCAAAAGGCGAAGGCTGAACCTACGCATAGGTTTTGGGGACTATTTGTCCACATTACTAAAATTGAAACCCTCTATGAAGCGTACCAACATGCGAAGGGAAACGGCGGTGCCCCAGGTATCGACGGACAAAGCTTCGCTGATGTGGAACAAGAGGGTGTCATCTCGTTTCTGAAAAGCATCCAATCAGANNCCAATCGTAAAGTGGATATTTTGAAGGACAACGGTAAAACGAGAACCTTACAAATTCCGAGTATTCGGGATCGTGTAGTACAAGGTGCGCTGAAACTCATTTTAGAGGCGATCTTTGAAGCCGATTTCTGCTCGAACTCGTATGGATTTCGGCCGAAGCGATCTCCACACCAGGCACTCGCAGAAGTGCGTCGCAGTATATTGCGACGTATGAGCACGGTGATTGATGTTGATCTATCCCGCTACTTCGATACGATAAGGCATCACATATTGCTGGAGAAAATCGCAAAACGTGTACAAGATCCGCAGGTCATGCAGCTTGTAAAACAGGTAATCAAAGCGGCAGGGAAAATCGGCGTTCCGCAGGGCGGCCCGTTTTCTCCGCTTGCTTCTAACATTTACCTAAATGAGGTTGACTGGACTTTTGATGCCATACGGCGGAAAACGGCGGAAGGAAGCTACGAGGCGGTAAACTATCATCGGTTTGCTGATGATAGTGCGCCACGAAGGCGCACTTCACGTGACAGGAACTGTCACGTGAAGTTGCGACAT
>OMOF01000089.1 GCA_900290375.1 Candidatus Desulfosporosinus infrequens | reverse complement strand
GATTTTGCCAAACAATTAGCTAATGTTAGTGATTTGTTTACTTTAGGAATTGCAGAATCTCTTGCTCACCCTGAAATAGCTGAAGTCTTGAAGACCTTAATGTGGGAGCTCAGGAGTACTCTGATTGATTATCTTAAAAAACTAGTAGCCCGACATGAATTGCAACCGCTTGATTTTCCAGTGATTG
The DNA here is from genome assembly GCA_900290375.1 of Candidatus Desulfosporosinus infrequens. Taxonomy (GTDB): domain Bacteria; phylum Bacillota; class Desulfitobacteriia; order Desulfitobacteriales; family Desulfitobacteriaceae; genus Desulfosporosinus; species Desulfosporosinus infrequens. Next base: position 1,992 of record OMOF01000089.1, on the reverse strand, counting down.
CGCATGTTGTGCTTTCCTCATTTTATGCTGTCTCCTTGATCCGTAAACGCGCTCCCCAGGATATCACTATGCATCTTACGGATGAAAGGATCCTACAGGCCGTGGTGGAGATGATCGTTTCTACGTATGGTACAGTGCCCTGTTAATGTATTTTTTCACACACCGTAAAACAAGAGTGACTAGAAACGTCGGGAGAGAGGGAAGTTACTGTGGCTAAACAAAGGGCAAAGGGTATTATGATAATCCTCATTATTGCCGCTATAGTCGTTGGAGGAGGCGGAGGTTGGTATCTTTATGAACAATGGAACTATGTTTCAACTGATAATGCCTCTGTCCAGGGTTCGGATCTTAAAGGGTCAATTATCCCCCTGTCGTCGCCGGGGGACGGGACGCTTAAGACTTGGCAGGCTAAAACAGGATGGACCGTCAATCAAGGGGCTGTGTTAGGTCAGGTGGCAGAGTTGGACGATACGTTGGATTTACGAGCGCCAATTACAGGCACGATCGTCGAAAATGACGGAGTGCAGGGTCAGGTCGTGGTACCAGGACAGGAAATTGGCTATATTGTCAACTTGAGTGAGTTACAAGTGGTGGCTAATATTGATGAGACGTTAATTAATGAAATTCAAGCTGGGAGACAGGTAGACATTAGTGTTACAGCGTATTCTAATGTTAATTTCACAGGGACCGTCAGCAGAATTGGGAGTGCTTCCGCCGTGGTGGCTAATGGCCTTGCTAATACGAATTTGAGCAGCATTTTTGATAAGGTTGTACAGCGAGTTCCGGTCTATATAACGATTAATGGGATGCAAGGTAAGCACTTGGTACCTGGTTTATCCGCTTCTGTGAAAATCCACAAACACTAAGGCATAGGCAAAAGGGCATAACTGACTGGTTATTTTCTTGAATGTGCTTATAGCTTAGATGAATTCGGAGGATGGAGGGAAACGATGTGGCAGAAGCCGATTCTAAAAAGAAGAAACTACCTCGAGCGCTGATCGGAGGAATAGTGGCTCTCCTCATAGCGGTTGGCGCAGGTTATTATCTCTATATGATGAGGTATGTCTCAACCGATGATGCCCAAATTAGTGTAGCTGAAGGAAACAGTGTACCGATCACGGTAGCATTTCCTGGGCGCTTAAGTACTTGGAAGGTCAACCTCAACGATGATGTTAACCAAGGTGAAGTGATCGGCACAGAATCAAATCAATCGGTTTTGTCGGCGAACCCGTTACTGCTGCCGATGGTTACTGCAGATCAACTTTTGGCAGGGAGATTGATCGAAATGGAAAACATCCGCTCTCCGATCAGCGGCAAAGTATTGCAGACGAATGCTGCAGCTGGGCAAGGGGTGCAACCGGGACAGGTCTTGGCGGTGATCGCTAATGCGAATCAACTCCAGGTTACGGCCAATATTCAAGAGACCGATATCAGCAAAATCCGAGTGGGGCAGATTGTCGATCTGGATCTGGACGGTCTTCCCGGTCAGCAATTGCACGGTCTCGTCAGCAGAATCGATGATGTGACAGAATCTGTGTTTTCGATTGTGCCTAATGTCACAGCGGCTTCAGGTTCCTATACAAATGTAGAACAGAGGGTTCCGGTTATCATTCAAATTACGGATAAAAATCTAGCCAAGAAAACTCTAGTCCCTGGAATGAGTGCCCATGTCCAGATTCACGTCCAGTAAACAGGGAGTTAGGACCGACATTTCAGAGAACACAGGAAAGGAGGAAGAAGATTGAATTTTGAAGAACAATTTGGGATAAGTGGTTTGGCGATGGTCGCCGTTATTTTAGGGGTTTTTATGGCAGTTTTGGATTCTAGTGTTGTGAACGTTGCCATCCCTAAGATGATGGCGGTGTATGCCACAGACCAAAATACCATTGAATGGGTGATCACGGCCTATACACTAACGGTCGGGATGTTCACTCCCATCAGTGGTTATTTAGCCGATCGTTTCGGTGCTAAGCGCATGTACATTTTAGCTCT
>OMOF01000272.1 GCA_900290375.1 Candidatus Desulfosporosinus infrequens | reverse complement strand
ATAGATGTCACTCCCACTGCATCACATAATAGAGTGACTGGGATTCCCGGCAAGACTATAGCTGCCCAGTATCGGGAAGCCAAGCGGACATTAGTCGTCGGAGTACGTCGAAGTGTGACGTTCCAATCCTGTAAACCATCTGCCCATTATCAGTTGCCCTTAGTCACAAGTTGCCCGGGAATGTGCGAATACTGCTATTTAGCCACAACCCTAGGTAAAAAACCCTATGTACGTGTTTATGTGAATCTTGTGGAAATCCTAGGTATAGCATCAAAACTGATTCAGGAACGACTTCCGGAGATCACCCGATTTGAAGGGGCGGCAACCTCAGATCCACTTCCAGTGGAGCGTTATACTGGGGCATTGGAGCAAGTCATCGAATTTTTTGGGCGTGAGGCCAACGGTCGCTTCCGTTTTGTAACGAAGTATACAGATGTAGATAGTCTGCTCGCTGTTAAACATGAAGGCCACACACGTTTTCGCTTTAGTTTGAATTGTGATGAGGTCGTGGATAAGTTTGAACACAGCACGCCTTCCCCGGAAGAGCGGATTATTGCGGCAGGTAAAGTGTTAAATGCTGAATATCCGTTAGGGTTTATTATTGCTCCAATTTTCCGGTTTCAAGGGTGGCAAGACGCGTATCGGCGATTAATGGAGCGCTCAGCGGACGAATTAGCAAAAAGGGCTCCGGTCGGTTGGTCGTCAGAACAGCTGTCGTTAGAATTCATTTCGCACCGGTTTACATTGAAAGCTAAAGCCAATATTTTGGATGTTTTCCCGAACTCCACACTACCTATGGAAGAGGAATCACGAAAGTTTAAATATGGTCAATTTGGATATGGAAAATATGTCTACCCACCAGAGGAACTTGAAGAATTGAGAACATTTTTCCATGATCAAGCTAAGTGTTACTTTCCTTTAGCACAAGTAGAGTATTTTATCTGAAACAGCAATAATATAGATGAAGAATAACGGGAGTGTAAAGAATATGCGCCTGTGGCATGAAGATTTGCTTTCAAGTTTGCCTAGACAACAACTCTTGGGACAGCATCGAGAATGTTGTGCCCTTCGCGGGAAAGGCTGGGGGAAACCGCATTCAACGGTTAATTATGTTTTTAGTTATTCAAGAGAGCGACTTTGGTTCTATCACATACAGGTAATGCATGAGATGCAACGGCGCGGGTTTTACATCGATGGTTGTTGGCTTGATCCTAGTTATAGAGGTAAATCTGCACTAAAATTCGAGCCAGACTATGGGAAAATTAAACGCCTGCAAGAAAATAAAAACAAGGTTCCATTTGTGTACCCAGAGCATAACGATGAATATCTTGTGGAGTGTTTGGCGAATCTTCGAGGTAAAAGGATAAATCTTCCTGATTCCGCCTACCCGAATCATTTCATAGGAGAGCTGTCCATCGTGGCGATACCGGACGGGGCGAACTCTTGATAGAATTAACTTTCGGCTGGTGTTTCTCCCACGATTATGCTACCTTTCTCATGAAAGGTTAGCTTCGAGGTTTAAAAATCCTTTGAATAATCGGTGTATGAATCTTCGTATTAAATTGCGCCCAGACTATCATCCAAGAAGTCTGTATATTAGCGAATATGTTTGGCAGTATGATGTTGGCGACATTTATATTATAAGAAAACTAGCTGCTTCTACGGTTTAGAAAAACTTACAATGAAGTAACATCTACATTCACATCAACGCACGTGGAGACGGTTTGTTGTCTTACTTTTAAACACAGCTGAGAGTCGCTTGTGGCAAGGGTTTTAGAATTGAGGTTTGAATTGTGTAACAATTCGATAGGACTACCTACGTCCATGGAAACAGTGCAGCGACACGTTGCTGTACAAAATTGTATGTGGGTTAAATCCTGCAACAAAGTA
>OMOF01000806.1 GCA_900290375.1 Candidatus Desulfosporosinus infrequens | reverse complement strand
TATTTTCCAGGATTATAGCCAAGCCTCTGATCAAAATGAATCAAATCGCTTTTAAGATGGCTGACCTGGATTTTTCTGAAGAAGTCACGGTAACGTCTAATGATGAATTAGGAAGCATGGCAGTAAGCTTAAACCGGTTATCCAAAAACCTCCGAACTAGTCTGACTGAATTGAAAAATGCCAATGAACAGCTTCAGCTTGATATAGAAAAAGAAAAAGATCGTGAAATAATACGTAAAGAATTTGTTGCAAGTGTCTCACATGAACTTAAAACACCTTTAGGAATCATAAAGGGATTTGCCGAGGGGGTTAAAGATAATATCGCTGAAAATAAAAAAGAGCATTATATTAATGTAATTCTGGATGAAATTGAGAAGATGGATGAATTGGTGCTGGACTTACTCGATCTTGCAAAACTTGAATCAAATGCCTATAAGCCAGATATGGAGGATTTTAACATTACTGATCTTGTGAATGATGTTGAAACAAGGCTTATAAATCGTATTTATGAGAAAAAAATTAGATTGAAACATGAATACGAAGGTAAAAACTTCAAGGTATGTGGAGACTTAAGAAGGATCGAGCAGGTTGTAATGAATATCATGAATAACGCGATAAAGCATACCAATCATGAAGGAGATATTAAAATTGGCATTAAAGAGCAAAAAAATGTAGTTTATATTTCTATAGAAAACAGTGGATCCCATATCAGGGAAGAAGATCTGAAAAGAATTTGGGAAAGATTTTACAGAGCTGAGAAATCCAGAGATCGAAAAACAGGAGGCACAGGCCTTGGATTATCAATTGTAAAAAATATCCTTGAGATACACGTAAGTCGCTTCGGAGCTGAAAATACAGAGGATGGAGTAAGCTTCTATTTCACCTTAGAGAAAGCTTTAGATGTATACTACTGTGCTAATATTGACTGGATTTAATCAAAAAAGGTGACTTCCTTACTAATTATTTCTAATTTTAGAGACGCTTTGATAAACAAGTATAGTGAAATGGCATTGGGAGAAGGGTCGCCAAAACTCTTTGCTCCCGTGCCGCCGAAGATGAAGAAGCCATCTCCTTGTAAT
>OMOF01000056.1 GCA_900290375.1 Candidatus Desulfosporosinus infrequens | reverse complement strand
AGTTACAAGCGATTTGTAGTTTAGAGCCAAAATGTATTTATTCTGTGTTAATCTGTGTAATCTGTGGTTGATTAACTGAGTACCTGAACAGTCACAAAAATAATGATTCGCAATTCAATTTGTAGGTATAATTTTTCACGGGAATCAAGGTTATGAAGTATCTGTACGCAGACGCTAAAGGGAGGAAGAATGCAATCAAGAACCGTCCCCGCTTGCACGTATTTGCCTGAAACACTTCCCTTCCCCTATATTAGTCTATTTTTCTTACCTACACCAGTGACGTTCTAGTCCTTGCGTCTAGTTTCCGACCCGCGAGTACAACGATAGAGACCAAAAAGGTTGCTCCTGTAATATATGGTAAGCCCATACCTATTCTGTAAAGGGCCCCGCCGGTCACCGGACCAAAAACCCTGCCGAGGCTGGCAAAGGATTGAAAGTATCCTAAGGAAGCTCCTTGTCCGCGAGACTTCTGTTTTGTAACGAGACTCGAGCTGGTTGGTGTCATTAAGGAATTACCAACCATAAAGACGACTGTCGCCATTACTAATAATACAGCATTTCCAGCCAAAATAATCAAAATAAGTCCACACGAAGAGAGAATCGCTCCTGAGTTCACAAGCCTAGCCTCTCCAAATTTCTTAACCAGTGGGCCAATCAGACCACCCTGAACAATCACAGCGAAGATTCCGAGAATGGCAAAAGTCATTCCCATTTGCTCGGGGCCAAAACCAACTTTAGCTGCTGAAAAAAAAGCAAAGGTACTTTCAAACATAGACATCGAAAAACTTATGACGAAATTAAAAGCGAAAAGTGCGAATAAGGGGTCTTTTATGACCTCCAAAGTAAGCCTAGGCCTCCTACGTCCGGGAACATCTGAAATCGGACGCTGCAAGGATTCCGGCAAGAATGTCCAGGTGATCGGCAGAAGCAGTAAGGCTAGCCCCCCGGCAACGAAGAATGGTAAAGAGAAGCTATAATGCCCGAGCCAGCCACCTAGAGCAGGACCAAAGACCATTCCCAGCCCCATCGTGGCGCCAAGCATCCCCATTCTCTTCGAACGATCTGCTCCTTCCGTAATATCGGATAAGTAAGCCATAGCTGTCGGGAGCGTCGCCGAGGAAACCATGCCTGCCAACGCACGGAGTCCAATTAATAAATAGAGGTTATTAATCATCCCAAACATTAAAAACGTCACACCATACCCGCCCAATCCGATGAGAAGAACGGGCCGTCGGCCAATGCGATCGGATAGCCTGCCCCAGATTGGAGCAAAAACAAACTGCATAAAGGAATAAACAGACATAAAGATTCCTAAAGAAAGCGCACTTCCCCCCAGCTTACCAACAAAAAAGGGCAGGATTGGAATGACAATGCCAAAGCCCACCATAACCAAAAATTGAATAATTAGCAAGATTGCCAGCGGACCCATCATTTTCTTTTGCATTTAAACAAGCTCCTATCTATATCACTTTTCTATCCTAAAATCCCGCATTTTTTTATACCTACAAGGAAAAACACTGTAAATACGCCTTGGGGAATTCTGAACGGGGAACCACAGATTACACATGAAAAGAACGATAAGAGAAACCACAGATTAACACAGATATCACAGATTAAGAAGAATTAAGTATAGAAAAATGGTGAATATCAATTGCGTTACAAGCGATTGATATTTTAGAGCTAAAAATGTATTTTTTAAATCTGTGTTAATCTGTGTAATCTGTGGTTGATTAACTGAGTACCTGCTTGTCATTTCTAAATCTTAATTATAATTACCCTAAATAGTTCCTGTCAATAAATAATCTCCTCTTTTTCTCTTTCGTTATTCGCCAATCCGCTCTCCTCCGCAATTAAGGTCCAAAGATTAAAGCCTTCAAGAGAACCTTGTCTTAATTTCCCGAATTATCGACAAGGATATACTTAAATTTCAGAACAATGGGAATAGTAAAGATTATATTTTTATTAAAGGAGGGTTCCCATGTGTGACAACGTATCGCTTGATGCTCCCTATCGACAGTTAGACGACTACATTGATAACCTCCCCTACAAAAAGGAAAATCTGATTGGAATCCTACATCAAGCTCAAGAGCTTTTCGGATACCTGCCCGACAAACTACAGTGGCATATCGCTCAAAAACTTGACATTCCTTCTGCCAAGGTCTATGGGGTTGTGAGTTTCTACTCTTTTTTTACCATGAAACCTCGAGGAAAACACGTTATCAACGTCTGCATGGGCACCGCCTGTTTTGTGCGGGGTGCTGAAAAGCTACAGGCGGAAGTTGAAAAACAACTAGCAATTAAAACTGGGCAAACAACGAAAGATAATCTCTTTTCCTTAGATTCTCTGCGCTGTATCGGCGCGTGCGGCCTTGCTCCAGTCATGATGATCGATGGAAAAGTCTATGGACGCCTTCACGATCCTGAGGAGATTAGACAAATCCTGGATGAGTACCGTCTGGAAACGAAGCACGAAGAACGAGTCGAGATGCACGTTAATTGAACCGATGCGAGATACGAGGCACAAAACGCGATACTTAAAATATCGACGTCGGACTTGAACCTTCGCAATACGCGATATTTGCAACTTAGACCGGAACCTGGACTTCTGACTTCGAGTTTCGAACCTCGCGCTTGGCGCATCGCGCATCGAATAAAGGAAGGGAACACATATTATGAAACTCAATAACATTGAGGCACTGAATGCCTTAAAAGCGCAAAACCGTATTCTTCTTGAAACACGACGTGCAACTAACCCTGTCACAACTAAGAACGCCCTCGGCTTGGACAGGCACGTTTTGATCTGCGGGGGACCTGGTTGCGATTCCTCAGGCAGTCCTAAAATTGCCAAACTCCTGAATGAGCAGCTAACCCAGCGAGGTTTAGCGCAACAGGTTAAAATTATCCAACCCGGCTGTTTTGGTTTCTGCGAAAAAGGTCCGTTCATTAGGATTTACCCCGACAACACAACCTATTGTGAGGTTTCCGCTGATGACGTGACAACCATCGTTGAAGAGCACTTCATTCAAGGAAACCAGGTAGAACGCCTACTCTTTAAGGATCCGAACACCGAAAAGAATTTCCCAACTGACCTCCCCTTTTATGAGGGCCAACTTAAGATCGCTCTTCGCAACGTCGGCTTAATTGCCCCTGAAGAGATTCTTGAATATATTGCCGCCGACGGCTATCAGGCCTTGGCTAAAGTTCTTGCCCTGAATCCAACCTCGGTGATTGACGAAATTAAGAAAAGTGGTCTCCGGGGACGAGGCGGCGGCGGGTTTCCCACCGGCTTGAAGTGGGAATACACGCGTCAAAGTGAGGCCGAACAACGGTATATTGTTTGCAACGCGGACGAGGGGGATCCGGGGGCCTTTATGGATCGCTCTATCTTAGAAGGAGACCCGCATAGCGTTTTAGAAGG
>OMOF01000644.1 GCA_900290375.1 Candidatus Desulfosporosinus infrequens | reverse complement strand
ATTAATAATGTCCAAGAGAGATTTTTAATGTATAAGGCCTTGAGAAATTATTTAAATGAATCGGATCACATTGACCTTACCGATTCTATTATAGTAAATTTGAGCTCAGGCGGGGTCGAAGTTTCGATGTATGCCAGCGATGGATTAAAATTTACAGAACATCTTAAAATGGGACCCCTGAGATTAAGAGAAATTTTATATACGTTAGAAACAAAAACTATCTCTTTTCCAAAGGTTATGGAAGAGTATATTGAAAGTAAAATATATTTGCTTAAGCCAAAGATGAAAAAAATGCAGATAAAGAACTTTATTGGCCTGGGAAGCTATCTTAATACGATCTTAGAAATATGTAGTTTAGAAAATCAAGCTTATATTAGTAAAGAACGTTTAGAAAAACTCTATCTTCAGGTTAGAGAGATGAATAATAACCAGATGGTTGATGCTTTTAATATTTCGTCGACTGATGCAGAATTATTATTACCAGCAATCTTAATATTTCATAGTTTTTTCATTAGGACAAAAGCCGAGGGTATTTACGCACCCATGATTACCAGCCGTCAGGGTATTCTCTATGCACTGATTGATAAGCTATATGATTTACCCCGAAAAACGAACGCAGAAAACGACATTATTAGTTCAGTCTGGTATATGGCGGAGAAATATGGTGTTGATAAGAAACATGCTTCATACGTAGAAAAAATGTCCTTATCATTATTTGATAAGACCTGGAAGTATCACAGGCTAGGGGACCAAGAGAAACTATATCTCCAAGTAGCCGCTATTCTCCATGATTCTGGTAACTATGTGAGTTTGAGTGAACATGGCAACCATTCCTCTAATATTATAAGGACTCAGAGTATCATGGGCTTCTCGGATAAGGAGCTAGAATTGATTGCCAATATTTCCAAATACCACACCACCCGTATACCAACTTATTCTGATCGAAGTTATTATGTCTTAAGCCACCACGAAAAAATTCTTGTCTCGAAATTGTCTTCAATTTTGAAAATTGCCGAATCTATGGATATTTCACATATGCAAAAGATTAGTGATATCGAAGTGCTTTTTGCCGACGATGCTCTGCAACTAAAACTGATTACTAATAAGGATATTCTGTTAGAAAAGTGGGATATAATGAATAATGTGGAATTTTTCCAGGAAGTGATGGGCATAAGAATAAGACTGAAAGGATAATACGCAATTGAAGAATCAATCTTTTTCAAACTTGCATTTTTTCAATAGAGAACTTAGCTGGTTAGAATTTAACGAACGAGTTCTGGAAGAAGCTCAAGATACCAATAACCCGCTTTTTGAAAGATTAAAATTTCTTTCCATAGTGGGTTCTAATTTAGACGAATTTTTTATGATTCGGGTGGCCTCCTTACACGGTATTGTTGATGCCAACTTAGTAAAAATCGACCCTTCGGGCCTTACCCCTAATGAACAAATTGAAAGAATATCCGCTAGAACCCATAAACAAGTTTTCGATATGTACAATTGCTTCAATCGCTCCTTGAAAAAATCTCTGAAGAAAGAAGCGATTCACTTCATCAAACCAAGAGATTTGAACACTATTCAACTTGATTTCATTCGAGAATACTATGCTAATCACGTTTTTCCGGTACTGACCCCTATGGTTGTTAATAAAAATCAGCCATTCCCTTTAATCTTAAACAAAACTCTAAATATCGCCTTATTATTAGAGGATATAACCAATCCTGATAACCTACTATTTGGAACAATTCAAGTTCCTTCAGTATTAAATAGATTAATTGAAATCCCTTCCATAGAATCCGCAAAATCTTTTATTTTATTGGAAGAAATTATTAAATTAAATCTGAAGACCTTGTTTGATAATCACAATGTCATTGCCACTGGGTGCTATCGTATAACTAGAAATGCCTTTTTAGATGTTGCTGAGGATGAATCGGAAGATCTTCTTACGGCCGTCCAGTTATCTCTTAAGCAAAGAAAATGGGGCAGTGCAATTCGCCTAGAAATTGAACATGGTCTAAATCCCTTACTTCTCAAACTTTTAGAAGAGGAATTGGAGATTTCTGCTGAAGCAGAATATAAAATCAGTGGACCAATCGATTTGACCTTTTTAATGAAATTAAGTGGTCTCAAGGGCTATGACGCCCTTCGCTATGAGCCCATCAAACCCAACCTTAATACCAATCTATTAGAAGAAGACGATATCTTCCAGTCAATTTCTAGACAGGACATTTTACTCCATCATCCCTATGATTCCTTTGATATGGTCGTTAACCTCGTTAAAGAAGCTGCCGAAGATCCGGATGTCCTAGCGATTAAACAAACTCTCTATAGAGTAAGTGGTAACTCCCCTATAGTTGAAGCCTTGGCTCAGGCCGCTGATAATGGAAAGCAAGTTACAGTTCTCTTAGAGTTAAAAGCTCGCTTTGATGAACAAAATAATATTACTTGGGCGAAAAAACTCGAAACCGCAGGCTGCCATGTGATTTATGGACTTGTAGGCTTAAAAACTCATTGCAAAATATTATTGATTGTCCGCCGTGAAGAGGGTTTCATAAAAAGATACGTCCATCTTGGCACTGGTAATTATAATGATGTTACAGCAAAATTATACACGGACTTAGGTTTATTAACTGCTAACCCCTATTTTGGAGCAGATGCCTCCGCTATTTTCAATACCTTATCCGGCTGTTCCAGCCCGTCTCATCTTTACAAAATGACCCTTGCTCCGATCGACCTGCGCAAAAAGTTTTTAGATCTAATTCACAAAGAAACCGAATACGCAAAACTAGGCAAACACGCTAAAATAATTGCCAAGCTAAATTCTTTAGTGGACACAGAAATTATTGAGGCACTTTATGAAGCCTCGACTGCCGGCGTTACTATTGATTTGATAGTACGTGGCATTTGCTGTCTTCGGCCTAAAATCCCCTTCATTAGCGAGCGTATTACGGTTAGGAGCATCGTTGGAAGGTTTCTAGAGCATAGTCGAATCTATTATTTTTGGGCAGATGGTGAGGAATTAGTTTTCCTTTCCAGTGCCGATTTGATGAAACGAAATTTAGATAGAAGGGTTGAACTTTTATTTCCAGTTGAGGACCCGATTGCCCGAGATAAAATAATGAACATTTTGGACCTAGCGTGGCAAGATACCTCAAAATCAAGAGCACTCAATTTGGACGGTACCTACCAGAAAATCGATAAGAGAGGAAAGGAAACGATTAATAGTCAGGAAATTTCCCTCAGTTTCGCCTTACATGAAACCCTTCCCGCTGAAGTAGCACCTACTCGTTCAAAATTTATACCTATTATTTCCTCTAAAGGAATTGAATCTTGATTTTGGCGAGAAAAGTTATATACTTGGAATAACTACAAGTATATAACTTAAATTAACTTAACTTAATTTAATTTAAGAATCTGCTAATAAATTGCTTATAGTT
>OMOF01000017.1 GCA_900290375.1 Candidatus Desulfosporosinus infrequens | reverse complement strand
TGCAGCCTTTTCGAAGGGGGTGGACATGATTTACCGCCAACTGCAAACCGCGCTCTACAAAGAGGGTTTAAAGGCGATGGAGTCTGTCGGCCAACCTTTCGACCCAAACCTTCATGAAGCAGTGCTTAGGGTCGCTTCTGAAGAGCATCCTGAAAATACTGTCGTCGAAGAACTTCAAAAAGGGTATTATCTCAAAGAAAAAGTTTTACGTCCTTGCATGGTTAAAGTTTCTAATTAGTTAATTTTAAGGAGGAAGATTATAATGGGAAAAATTATTGGCATTGACTTAGGTACAACAAATTCTTGTGTAGCTGTTATGGAAGGCGGAGAAGCGGTTGTCATCCCTAATGCGGAGGGAAATCGAACAACTCCATCTGTAGTAGGTTTTTCAAAAACCGGCGAGCGGTTAGTAGGACAGGTTGCTAAGCGTCAATCTATTTCTAATCCGGATAAAACGGTCAGTTCAATTAAACGTCACATGGGTTCAGACTTTAAAGTTAAAATTGACGACAAGACCTATAGTCCTCAAGAAATTTCGGCGATGGTTCTCCAAAAACTCAAAACAGATGCAGAAGCGTATCTTGGGCAAACGGTTACCCAAGCGGTTATTACGGTGCCAGCTTATTTTACAGACGCCCAACGGCAAGCGACTAAAGATGCCGGAGCAATTTCCGGACTTGAGGTACTTCGAATTATTAACGAGCCTACCGCGGCAGCACTCGCCTATGGTCTCGACAAAAAAGATGATTCAACGGTTTTGGTTTATGATTTAGGGGGCGGAACCTTTGACGTTTCAATCCTCGAATTAAGCCAAGGTATGGTCGAAGTGAAAGCTACGAGTGGTAATAACCATTTGGGCGGCGACGATTTTGATCAACGACTGATTGACTATATGGTGGCCGAATACAAGAAAAGTAATGGAGCGGATCTCTCCAAAGATCGTGTTGCTCTCCAACGTTTAAAAGAAGCGGCAGAAAAAGCCAAAATTGAACTTTCAGGGGTTACGAATTCAAATGTCAATCTTCCATTTATCACGATGACGGAACAAGGACCTCAACATTTAGATATGAATATTTCCCGTGCTAAATTTGAGGATATCATCTCAGACCTTGTAGAATCAACAATTGGCCCCACACGTCAAGCGATTGAAGATGCCAAACTTTCTTGGGATAAAATTGATCAGATCATTTTAGTCGGTGGCTCGACCCGTATCCCATCTGTCGTAGAAGCTATTAAGAAATTAAGCGGCAAAGACCCACATAAAGGTGTCAACCCGGATGAAGTAGTTGCCATGGGTGCTGCTATTCAAGGCGGTGTGCTCAGTGGTGAAGTAAAGGACATGATCTTGCTGGATGTTACCCCGCTTTCTTTAGGAATCGAAACCCTTGGCGGAGTATTTACGCGGATTATTGAACGGAACTCTACTATACCGACCACCAAGTCACAGGTCTTCTCGACGGCCGCAGACAATCAAACCTCAACCGACATTCATGTTCTCCAAGGAGAACGCGAAATGGCGAGCTATAATAAGACACTTGGGCGTTTCCAACTCACAGGTATTCCACCTGCACCTCGTGGCATCCCACAAATCGAAGTTAAATTCGATATTGATGCTAATGGAATTGTTCACGTCTCAGCCAAAGATATGGCTACAGGGAATGAACAAAAAGTGACGATTACTTCTTCAACGGGTCTTTCTAAAGACGATATTGAAAAGATGAAACAAGACGCCGAAGTCCATGCGGAAGAAGACAAGAAATTGAGAGAACTGATCGATGCCAAAAACCAAGCAGATTCGCTAGCTTATCAATCGGAGAAGACCTTGAAGGACTTCGAAGGTAAGGGCGATGCAGCGGAGGTTGAAAACATCAAAAAAGCGCTGGAAGCTTTAAAAACAGCAGCGGCCGCTGATAATGTCGAGGAGATTAATGCGAAAACTGAGGCGTTGAACAAAGTGTTCCACCCTTACATCGAAAAGATGTATCAAGAAAAAGCGGCTCAAGAGCAAAATGCAGGGGCACAACCTGGAGCTGAAGAGGTTAAAAAGGATGACGATGTCGTGGATGCTGAATTCACAGAGGTTAACAAGGACAAATAATGGGTTGGTGTGAAATTGCATGGGGGGGTGCAAAGGTGTTAAAGCCTTTGTGCCCGCTTTTTTGGGCGTTTCAGCAGAGACATAAAATTTCTTAATAATAGATATTTTCTTGTACTTAAAGTCGAAGGGTCATATAATATTATAGAACTTTAAAATAATAGTGCGGTCGGACAAGTAGGAGTGATGGAGGAAAACATGAAACGCGATAATTATGAGGTGCTTGGTGTCGAGCGGTCAGCCGGTGAACAGGATATAAAAAAAGCGTATCGGAAGTTAGCTCGTAAGTATCATCCCGATGTAAACCCAGGGGATAAGGCATCCGAAGAAAAGTTTAAAGAAGTTGCAGATGCGTATGATGTATTGAGTGATCCGGAGAAGAGAGCACGTTATGACCAATTTGGTCATGCTGGAACAGATCCCAATCAAGGTGGTGGATTTGGAGACGCTGGGGGCTTCGGTGACATTTTTGATATGTTTTTTGGCGGAGGTGGCGGGCAACGTCGCGGTGGTCCTCAACGTGGCTCTGATCTGCGCTATGCCATGTCCTTAACCTTTGAAGAAGCGGTGTTTGGCGTGGAAAAGGAAATTCAGATTCCACGGGATGAAACCTGTGTGGATTGTCAGGGTTCTGGGGCAGCTCCTGGAACGCATCCGACGACGTGCACCCAGTGTCACGGTAGCGGGCAAGTTAAGGCGACGCAACGCACGCCTTTTGGCCAGATTCAAACCGCTCGAACCTGTCCAACCTGTCATGGAGAAGGGCGCATTGTTAGTAGTCCTTGCTCAATCTGTAATGGACAAGGGAAAGTTCGAAAGGTTAGAACGATCAAGATTAGCGTTCCACAAGGTTCAGAGGACGGTTTGAACTTAAGACTCAGTGGAGATGGCGAATCTGGAGCTAAAGGAGGTCCTGCGGGTGACCTTTATATCGTTTTACAGGTGAAACAGCATAAGTTCTTTGAACGTGATGGAAATGACGTTTATTGCGAAGTGCCAATTACCATAATTCAGGCGACCTTAGGCGCAGAAATCGACGTTCCGACCTTAGATGGGGTCGTTAAGATGAAAATCCCTGAAGGGACACAAACGGCTACGGTTTTTCGACTTAAAGGGCACGGCGTGCCGCATCGTCGAGGGAGCGGTCGTGGAGACCAACATGTTCGGGTTGTCTTGACAACGCCGACGAAGCTGAACGAAAAACAAAAGAAACTTTTGCGTGAGTTTGGTGACGAGACACCTGAGCATCAACAAATGGGCAAAAAATCATTGTTCGAAAAGTTCAAAGAAAACCTCCGCGATGCGATGGGGTAAAAGGAGCATAATCAATGGATTGGCGTGAAGTTGCGGTAACAGTTTCATCTGAGGGAGAGGAAACTGTTGCCGATCTTTTTTATCAGTTAGGGTGTCCTGGTGTGAGTGTGGAAGATCCAGAACTTTTACACAGTTATATGGAATCAGGAGAGTGGGATTACCATGCTTTCGGAGAAGTGAAACTCACCGGCACGGCCGTGGTAAAGGGTTACTTTCCGGAAGATGAAGAACTGACGGGTAAACTTGTGAAGCTTGATTTGGAAATTGGTAGACTATTACAACGCTTTCCGAATTGGGTGGTTCAGGCTAAAGGCATCTCAGTGCAGGAAGAAGAATGGGCAACAGCGTGGAAAGCCTATTTTAAACCGATTCGCATTGGCAAAAATTTTCTCATTAAGCCAACGTGGGAGCAAGTCGATCTTTTAGCGGGAGACATTGTACTCGAACTCGATCCGGGCATGGCTTTTGGCACGGGGACTCATCCCACCACAACGCTCTGTTTAAAAACTCTGGAACAAATTGTGAAACCAGGACAAACTGTGTTCGACTTAGGGACAGGGTCTGGGATTCTCGCGATTGCGGCAGCTAAACTTGGCGCTAAAGTAGATGCTGTAGATCTTGATTCTGTGGCGATAAAGGTGGCCCAGGAAAATGTCGACCTAAATCGAGTGAATGACAGGGTTCGAGTTTTGCGTGGGGATTTAGGGACTGTGCTCACGGGACAGGCGGATGTCGTGATCGCCAATATTATTGCGGATGTTATTTTAATACTACTTTCTGATTTAAAACGTATATTGCGCCCAGAGGGTGAATTTCTGGCCTCTGGCATTATTGAACATCGGGCTGTCGACGTGGAAGACGGATTAAAGGAAGCTGGATTCGAAATACTAGAACGTGTTGAAGATTCCGGTTGGATTTTATTTCGGGCAAGGTGGGCTAATAATGAATCGGTTTAAGATTACGGAACTGGGCAAAGACGTCTTTTGGTTGCGTGATACGGAACGTGATCACCTAGTTAAGGTACTTCGGCTTACACCGGGAGATTTGATTGTCGGTTTTGATAATACTGGATTGGAGTATACCAGTGTTATCCTGAAGATTGAGGATAAAAGCGTAACCTGTCGAATTCTCAGTACGGATCACCCCGATGTGGAGGCCCATACTTCTGTTTATATTGTGGCAGGACTCTCCAAAGGGGAAAAGATGGAATGGGTGATCCAGAAAGGGACCGAACTGGGAATGGAAGGGCTCGTTCCTTTGCGAACTAAACGGTCTGTAATGCAACTGGAGGGAAGTAAGGCACAAGAACGGGTCGTTCGTTGGCAAAAAATTGCTTCAGAAGCATCGAAACAATCTCATAGGGTTCGGGAACCACAAATATCAAGGATTTGTAATTGGCAGGATTTGGCGGTGCAATTGCCTGAGGGCACCCAGTGGCTGATTCCTTATGAGGAGGAAAAGACGCAGCGTTTAGTCTCCGTGCTTGATTCGCTGGACCCCCAACGTCCTATTGCGATACTTATTGGGCCTGAGGGGGGCTTTGACGAGGCCGAAGTCTCTTTGGCTCAAGAAAAGCTTGGGGCCAAGAGCGTTTCGTTGGGGCCGCGAATTTTGCGGACCGAAACGGCTGCGCTGGCAACACTTGCGATAGTTTTGGCGCATTATGGGGATCTTGGGTAGGGGACTTGTATGAGGGACTTGTATGACACAGCGCTCGGTGCTTACGACGCAGAGCAAACTAACCGTTCGAGCTCCCGGCTTTGGGGTGCGGGGTGAAACACGAGTGAGTGTTTCGCCAAAGCGCCATCCTTGGCGCGTTGGCGCCAGTGCACATCCTTGTGCACTGCCCCGTATCTGGGGTCGGTCGCTTGAACGGAAGTTTGCTAGGCTGCTTACGTAAAGACGTCGCGCTCGTGTCATACTGCGTCCCAGGCTTGGGTCTGGGAACGAACATGCATGCAAGGTGGGGACGGTTCTTGATTGCATGCTGGGTTCTGGGGAGACGGCACATTGCATGTGCNNGGTCGCTTTTAAGAAGTTAATTCTGTTTACGTGCAAGTCAGGGTGGTTTTGTTTATCTGTAGTAAGAAAAGAAAATATGCAGAAATTACAAAAATAATAGCTAAGAAATACTTTTTTCGTATATACTATGTATATACGAAGGGGGTTTTCTGATGGTTGCGATAATTAAGAAATGGGGAAATGGTTTGGGCCTTCACATTCCTCAATACGTGGCAAAGGAAATCGGCGTTAAAAATGGGACTCCAGTCGATATTAAAATTGTTGACGGATCATTAGTTGTTAAACCCAGAACTTATTCTCTAAAAGAACTTTTAGATCAGGTAACTCCGGAAAATCTTCATAGAGAGGTTCACACAGGAGAACGGAGCGGGAATGAAGAGTGGTGAAGGGTTATTTTCCAGACAAGGGGGATGTTGTCTGGCTTCAATTCAATCCGCAGGCCGGGCGGGAGCAAGCTGGAAAACGACCTGCTTTAGTATTATCTCCAAAAGAATATAATCAGAAAACAGGTTTGGCTTTATTCTGTCCGATAACAAGTAAAGTTAAGGGTTATCCATTCGAAGTAAGATTACCTGAAGGGTTCCCTGTCGAGGGCGTTATTCTGTCAGATCAAATCAAAAATCTTGATTGGATAAGTCGATCAGCACAATTTGCTTGCAAAATACCAGTGGAAATATTGCAGGAAGTTGTACTGAAAGTTGGAACGCTCTTTATGGATTGACCCCTCGTGCAAGCGTGGACGGTTCCTTGTTGTATGCTTGACTGCACGTAAGAGGCGGCATAATTTCATGCGTACCGCCTGTCTATGGGGTCGTAAGATGCATGAGCCGCGAAAAGAGGTGGAGGTATATGCCTTTAAAAGTTGAACAGGTCAAAGCGAATTCGGCCATAGCTGCAATTCCCAATACGATTTTCGATGTACGAACTACAAATCTCGAAGTACCGACCACATACCGCGATCCACAAAAGGAGCATCCGACGGTTTGTTTCGTCACACTGGGCTGTAAGGTGAACCAAACTGAAAGCGAAGCGATTGCGCAGCTTTTTCGGGAAGCGAAGTATCAGGTGGTTGGTGCTACTGAAGAAGCGGATGTTGTCGTCGTAAATACTTGTACAGTGACGAATACAGGGGATGGTAAATCTCGTCGAGTTATTCGCCGTATGATTAGGCAACATCCTGAGAGCTTTGTTGTGGTCATGGGATGTTATGCACAAACTGCTCCTGGAGAGGTCTTGGGTATTGAAGGGGTTGATCTCGTACTTGGGACGCAGGATCGAATGAAGATGATTGAGCGGATCGAGCAAGTTAGAGTTGAGCGAAAACCTCAGAACGCTGTGCGCGAGATTTGGGAGGCGGAGGAGTTTGAAGAACTTCCCCAACTCAATGAAGAGCATCGGACACGAGCGTTTCTCAAGATTCAGGACGGGTGTAATCAATTCTGTACCTACTGTATCATTCCTCATGCTCGCGGTCGATCGCGAAGCCGTCTTCCTGAGAATGTGCTAGCAGAGGCGCGCCGTTTGGTCGAAGAGGGATATCCTGAGATTGTCCTGACTGGAATTCATACAGGGTATTATGGCCGGGATTTAGGGGAAGAATGGAATTTAGCCAGTTTGGTGCGAGAGTTGGTCAAAATGCCCGGGCTACAGCGTCTGCGCCTGAGTTCAATCGAACCGATGGAATATACTCCTGAGCTGATCGAGAGTATTGTTTCATCCGATAAGGTCTGTCCCCATTTACATATGCCCCTACAGAGCGGAAGTGACCGGATACTGGCCCGCATGAACCGTCCTTATACTTTGAACGAATACCGCGACCTGTTGGCAAGACTTCGTCAGCGAATTCCTAATCTTGCCATCACGACGGACATCATCGTTGGTTTTCCAGGGGAATCCGAAGACGATCACGCATCTACTGTGGATTTTGTGAGGTCATGCAACTTTTCTGGAATTAATATATTTCCTTTTTCAAAACGGAAAGGTACCCCTGCAGCTAGCTATCCTGATCAGGTTTTGAAGATACTAAAAGAACATCGGGTTAAGGAGTTGTTGGCGGTTGCCCGTAATAGCCAGGAAGCATTTGTGCGTCGTTTTATCGGGAAACCCGTGGAAGTGCTGATCGAATGGATCGACCCCAAAGGTTATGCTTTAGGACATACACCACACTATATTCAGGTTCAAATGCCTTCCTGTGAGGATGGGGAGTATTTGGTTTCTCGGCAGCTGGTAACGGTTGTTTTGGAAGAAGGGTATGTGAGAATGGTGTGATAGATAGAACAAATATAGGTTTAGTTTAATAAGATACAAGGGAGGAAATAATAATGTACATGTCGGACTGTATTTTTTGTAAAATTGCTCTGCGGGAAATTCCCAGTGAAATTGCTTATGAAGATGATGAGGTAATCGCATTTAAAGATAATCAGCCGTTAGCTCCTGTGCACTTGCTCGTAATTCCGAAGAAACATCTGCGTAGTCTTAATGACGTCACGTCTGAGTACGAACCGTTAATCGGCCATCTTCACGGGGTTATCCGTCGCTTGGCAAGTGAGTTTGGAGTGGCAGAGTCTGGGTATAGAGTGGTCACAAATACTGGAACAGACGGGGGGCAAGTCGTAGGACATCTTCATTTTCATTTGTTGGGGGGGCAGGCCCTTAATGCTACGATTGGTTGATTCTGACGAGAGCAAAGCAGAGCAGCTCGAACTGTACGATCTAAAGTGAACTTGACGCAACTAATTTCATCTAGTATAATGATAAGGAATGGTATAATTGTGATGATGATCCAGTGGAGGGAGGGATAAGACAATGAGTGAAGTCAAAGTTGGTAAAAACGAATCCCTTGATGCCGCACTCCGCCGGTTCAAGCGTACTTGTCAAAAGGCAGGGGTTAGTGCAGAAGCTCGCAAGCACGAGGCATATGAGAAACCAAGTGTGAAGAAAAAGAAAAAGTCCGAAGCTGCACGTAAACGCAAGTTCAAGTAAGGAGTGTCTCGAATTGACCCTGAAAGATCGCCTCGTTGAGGATATGAAGGTTGCCATGAAGGCCAAAGAGGAGGGGAAGGTAAGACTTTCCGTTATCCGAATGGTCAGGGCTGCCATAAAAAATGCAGAGATCGACAAGAAGATTGAATTTAGCGATGAGCAAGTCATCGAAGTATTAGCACGCGAAATGAAACTACGCCGGGATGCGCTTGAAGCATTTGAGAAAGCGGATCGCCCCGAAACGGTTAAGGCTCTGGAAGAGGAAATGGTCGTCATTATGGATTACCTTCCTCAGCAGCTTTCTGAAGGGGAAATTCGCCAGCTTGTTCAAGAGACGGTTATCAAAATAGGGGCTCAAGGTTCTAAAGACCTCGGGAAAGTCATGGGGGCATTATCTCCTAAGACGAAAGGTCGCGCAGATGGCAAACTTGTCAATCAGGTTGTCCGGGAAATGCTCGGGGCATAATCGTAGTTCGAATCCGAACTACGAACCTCAGCCATCGGTTAACAAATTTGAAGTCTAAGAAAAGACCCAGTTGCATTTAAAATGTAACTGGGTCTTTTTATGGTGAAACGCGAAAAATAATTAGATTAAGAGGCTTGGACTATTCTTGAGCTTCCCTTCATAAATATCATACAGAAGGGAGGGTCTTTTTATGTTCAGAAAATTCAAAAGGAACGTCGGTGACGTTTTGGATTTTCCGCCAGATGTGGTGGGAGAAGGTCCGAAAATTACGATAATCGGGCGACAGCAAATTTTGGTTGAGAATTATATCAGCGTTATTACCTTTTCAGACGAAGAAATTCGCTTAGAAACTACTGAGGGGGATGTTTGTTTTAAGGGGAAGGGACTAGAGCTTAAGGTTTTATTAGCCACTGAACTGCGGATTGAAGGGGAGCTCTTTGCCTTATCATTTAGAGAGGAGAGGTAAAGTAATGTTTGAATGGTTGCGAATATTTTGGCAGGGACGAATTTTTTTTCTCGCGACGGGAGACCGACTGACATATTTCCTGAATCAGGTCTTAAAAGAAGGTGTGATTCTTTATCATACTCAAAGGTCAGAACGAGGAATGCGGGCGCAGGTTAAGCTGGCAGATTTTCGACGTTTGCGGCGGGCAGCACGTCAGACGCACTCCAAGGTCCAGATTATAGCGAAATATGGTTGGCCTTTTATTGCCACACGTTGGTGGCGCAGAAAGGGTCTTATAGCCGGGATTGCCATGATTGCTATGGTATTAACCGTTTTGTCTCAACTTGTACTATCCATTTCCGTGGTGGATAACCATAATATTTCAGCGACGGATGTCTTGGAACGGGCCGAGAAACTAGGTCTTAGAACTTGGACCTATTCTAAAAACTTAGATTTGAATCGGATTGCCAAAGCGCTTCAGGAACAATTGCCTGATGCAGCATGGATTGGCGTGGAACGTAGCGGAACAGACGTTAAAATTAAAATTTCAGAGAAAATTCGTCCGTCAATCCCCAAAGAAGCTGGTAATCTTGTTGCTAGTCATGCAGGTCTGGTCAAGGAAATTATGGTGATTCAGGGAATTCCCCAGGTTCACGAAGGCGAAATCGTCAGAGCTGGGCAGGTCTTAATCACGCAGGCGCCAAATCCAGATCTTTCAAGTGTTCCTATCCAAAATCCTGCTATGAATAAGTTGAACAGTTCCAAACTGCTTCCCCAAACTTCTGTGGCTAGAGGGTTTGTTCGTGCTCGAGTGTGGTATAGCGCCGAAAAAGAAATCCCTTTAGTGGAAGATAAAATTGAGGAGAGTGGAAGAGTTGCCACGGGATGGGGTATAAAATTTGGTTCCCGCGTCATAATGGTAACAACACAGAATTCTCCGTTTGAGCAAACTGAAAAAGAAGTGTTGAGTCAATCCCTGCTCCCCTGGAGGAATTGGGGTTTCCCTGTCGAAGGTATTAGAGTAAACTATAAAGAACTTCATAATGTGCATATCGAACGGTCTGTTAGCGAAGCGCGGGATTTGGCTGAACAAACAGCTCGGACTGAAGTCCAGAAAAAAATCACGCCCGGGGTTCCAATTGTGGAAGAAAACGTCAAGGTTATGCCAGGTAATTCCAGCGCAGAACGGGTTAGAGTAGAGGTGGAAACATACGAAGATTTGGCAGTATACGCCAATCCTTAAAAAAGTAAGTTTCTAGACCGTGACTGAGGTAAGGCACGGTAAGTAAGGATGATAGTATTGAAGCTTAGAAAGGTCAAAAAGATTTGGGAAGGGTTATCCAGCCGTATGGATTTGCTTAGACATCACACTAACTGGCTACGTGCTATCGTTGGGGTGATGTATTTTCTGTTGTTCACAGTTCTTTTGTCCTCAAGCTTATTTGTCTCTAAACTTCATTTGCAAGTTGGGGAACCTAGTCCTCAACTCATCACGGCGCAGTGGAGTAAGGACATTGAGGATACGGTGAAATATGATCAGGACCAGGACGCCGCAGTGAAAGCAGTTCAACCGGTGTACAAACCGGATGACAATTATTTGACCCTGTTGACCAATGATCTAGCGGAAAAGTTCACCGACTTGCGTGCCGCAGCGACGACTACGGGGGATGAGAGTGTACGGATTAGTAAACTAAAGCAAACGCAGCCGTTCACAGTTTTACCGGATGAGATCTTAACTTCACTGATGAAAACCTCACCAGACGCTTTAAGTGCGGCTCAAAAGATCGGCGGAGACATTATCTTAAGCAACGCTAGCAATGTTAATTCAGGGGCCCGGAGCAACGTTGATGTGGCGTCACTTCGTGAACGGACTCAATTGGATATTGATCAATCGGCTTTGCAGGATGATGCCAAAGTTTTTTTAAAGGCTTTTGTGGAACAAGAACTGACACGTCCGACCTTGACGGTGGATGAAAAAACCACGGACAAATTGCGTACGGCAGCTCGGGCTCTTGTGAAACGAGATGTCATCCCTTATAAGGCAAACCAAAAGATTGTGGGTCCTGGTGAAATTGTTGACGCAAAGATTTACCAAGTGTTGGTTGCCTATGGTCTGATCAATAGCCTTAATACTTGGAAGGTGGCGTCTGGGATTGCGTTGATGGTCCTCCTTGGCATTGGAATCATTTTGGCGTATTTGTACCAGTATAAAAGGGATATCTTGCACTTAACTAACCGTAGCGTTCTAATTGGGTTGACCATGATCTTGGTTCTAGC
The DNA here is from genome assembly GCA_900290375.1 of Candidatus Desulfosporosinus infrequens. Lineage (GTDB taxonomy): Bacteria > Bacillota > Desulfitobacteriia > Desulfitobacteriales > Desulfitobacteriaceae > Desulfosporosinus > Desulfosporosinus infrequens. Next base: position 6,907 of record OMOF01000017.1, on the reverse strand, counting down.
GATGGGACGCGGGGTGATTTCCTTAAATTTAGGAGGGCCTGATTTTAATTCTTTGTCCGGTGTGCTTATTCCCGTAGCCTGGGCGACCATGACGGTTGCGATCTTAGTCGACGTGGATGTTGCCTTTCTAGTGTCAGTAGTCTTAGCATTTTTTGTGGCCGTTTTAGTGGATCCTACTTTTTCAACCTCGTTCGGTCTGCAAACAGGCTTAGTGGCCCTTTTCGGAGGGTTTGCTGGAGTTTACAGCGTATCCCATTTAAGCCAGCGTTCCGATTTGGCGCGTGCCGGGTTATTTGTGTCTGCGATGAATGTTTTGGTGGTCAGCGCGGTTGCCCTAACCACTGGAATGCGCTTGATGGTTTGGGTGGTCGGCTTGATCTTGGGAATTGTCAACGGCTTGGCGTCATCGTTTTTAACGGTAGGAGCTTTACACTGGTTTGAGTCGGGATTCCGTATTACTTCCTCGGTCCGGCTTTTGGAATTATCCAATCCTAATCGCCCGTTGCTGAAGCGCTTATTGATGGAGGCGCCAGGAACCTACCACCATAGTATTTTGGTGGGTAATCTGGCCGAAGCCGCTGCGGAGGCCGTTCATGCGGATGCCACGTTGGTAAGAGTTAGCTCAATGTATCATGATATTGGGAAATTAAAACGCCCGTACTTTTTTATTGAAAATCAATTCACTCAAGATAACCCTCATGATAAGATTGCCCCAACCCTAAGTTCGCTGATTATTACTTCTCACGTCAAGGATGGGTTGGAATTGGCAAAGGATAATAAACTACCGCAGCAGATCCAAGATATAATAGCACAGCATCATGGAGATGGATTAGTCAGCTTCTTTTATCATAAAGCTCTCGAAGAAAACGATGCAGTCCCCGAAGAGACTTTCCATTATGAGGGACCAAAACCCCAGACTAAAGAGGCAGCCCTAGTTGCATTGGCTGACAATGTGGAAGCGGCGGTACGGTCTATGAAACAGCCTACGCCAGGACGCGTCGAAGGGTTTGTACGCAAAATTATTAAGGATAAACTAAATGATGGACAGTTAGATCAATGCGATTTAACGTTTCAAGACTTAGACCGCATTGCGATGGCCTTTGTGCGTGTCTTGAGCGGGATTTTCCACTCCCGAGTCGAGTATCCGGAGTTGCCAGCAATCAGAGAAAATGGAAATAGCGTGTCCGTGAAGAAATCTCAGGGAGAGATCAGCCAAGAGAAGGGTGACATTCCTCAAGATGATCAGCAGATCCCTGTTACGGATAACTCTTAAATCTTCAGGCAGACCATAATAATTAAAGTTTAGTGACTAGTTTATAGTGTGAAGGGAGGAAGGGGGCCCAGCTTCTGGTTCAGAGGAATTGGGTTGCCCGCTAGCAAGTGATCTTGGATATTTCTTGGGAAGAAGAATCTATCGTGCTTGATCAACGCGAGCCGCTGGCTACAATGTTGAGTCAGGCTATTAAGGAGGCTATCCGTATAGCAGGTGGGCCGGAAGAGGCGGAAGTGAGCCTAATGTTGGTCGATGACCAACGCATTCATGCCTTAAATCTCGAGTATCGAGGGGTGGATCGTCCAACGGACGTTCTTTCTTTTGCCTTGCAAGAGGAATCGGAGGAGGAGCCTGATTCGGATTATGAAGACGACATGCTTGGGGATATTGTAATTTCTGCTGAACGAGCAAGGGAGCAAGCAGCGGAATATGGCCATTCCTTCGAAAGGGAAATCGTGTACCTTGCAGTTCATGGGACGCTCCATTTATTGGGTTATGATCATGAAGAAGAGAAGGATAAGCAAGAGATGCGCAGCAAAGAAGAAGAGGTGATGGCTCGAGCGGGGTTAGAAAGAGCGTAGCTATCAAGGCTTGCTGGCGTAAAGCGGAGGGGCGAATAGGGAAATATTGAACTCCACTCTTGAAAGTTAGGTTGATTTGGTGCAACCAAACCTTTCATCCTTTATTAGTCCACGGTTGTTTCGCTTGGCGTGTGAAATCTTCTAGGAGGGACTGGCGAGGACGGGAGTTCGCAGTGAGGTTGTTTGCTAGATGAAGTTCACGAAGGAGTTTTGAACTTGGATCAGAATCAAGTCTCAAAGATTGAAGAGCTCGAAATAGAAGTTCTACAAGATCTGATTGATCAGGCTCAAGCAGCCTACCGACAAGCATATGTTCCGTATTCTCATTATCCGGTTGGGGCTGCGGCACTGTTTTCGTCGGGAGTGATTTATTCAGGGTGTAACGTCGAGAATGCCAGTTACGGTTTAACGGTTTGTGCGGAACGCAATGCAGTTTTTCAGGCTGTCGCTCATGGGGAGCGAGAATTGAAGGGAATTGCCATCGCCGTACCAACTGCTGCCTTTCCTTCCCCCTGCGGGGCATGCCGTCAGGTGATTCGAGAGTTTGCCGTGGATTGTTGGGTGATTTTGATAAATAGTTCAGGTCAAACTCGGCAGACGCGTTTGCAGACGCTGTTGCCGGAAGCATTTGGCCCTGGGTTTCTATAGAGGGGGGACTTGTGTCACCCAGCGCTCGGTGCTTACGACGCAGAGCAAACTAACCGTTCAAGCTCCTGCTCTGGGGAGCGGGGTTCCCGCCAGATGAGCCATCCTTGGCTCACTGGCGGCAGTGCACATCCTTGTGCACTGCCCCGTATTTGGGGTCGGGAGCTTGAACGGAAGTTTGCTAATCTGCTTACGTAAAGACGTCGCGCTGCGTGACACTGCGTCCCGGGCTTGGGACGAAGGAATGGAGGGACGGCGCATTTCATGCGCACCGTCTTGTGTTGGGGGACGCGTTTACGAAGTTTGATATCTGAATAAAGATTGGCGGGGGATGTAATCACTGGATTGCTTTGAGAAATAAGGGAATCGCAGAATGGTTTGCGGTAAGAGGTCCGTAAAATAAATGATTTCTGAATAGACGCCATAACTTATGGTAATATAATGAAAGTTAAGATAAATAAAGTATATAAGATAGGGAAGTGCTTCACCGTTGGTTTCAACAAAATCAAAAGAATTTCGTTCGGGCTTTGTATCTGTCATAGGAAGGCCGAATGCAGGGAAATCGACCTTGCTAAATCATTTATTGGGTCAGAAAGTTCTTATTATGTCTGATAAACCTCAGACCACCCGCAATCGTATCCAGTGTATCCTCACCGAGGAACGGGGACAAATCATCTTTCTGGATACACCTGGCATCCATAAACCTAAACATAAATTAGGGGAATATATGGTCAACAAAGCCAAGGAATCCATGCGCGAGGTGGATGTTATTGTTTATATGGTAGATCTTTCTGCCGAATATGGCCCTGGCGAAGAGTTTATTATTGAGATGCTCAAGCAGACTCGGATCCCGTGCGTGCTCGTCTTGAATAAAGTCGACCTTTTGGCGACGAAAGAGCAGTTGTTACGTAAGATTCAGCATTTTTCTGCCCTAGTAGATTTTAAAGCGATTGTGCCGGTTTCTGCCAAAACAGGGGAAAATACTGACGAACTGTTAAACGTGATTTTTGCCCAACTCTCCCAGGGGCCTCTATATTATCCGGAAGATGAAGTTACCGATCAGCCGGAACGTTTTATCATGGCGGAGTTGGTGCGAGAAAAAGTGCTGCAGCTGACGCACGATGAGATTCCGCATTCGATTGCGGTGGTGATTGAAGAGGTTGAAGAAAAAAAGTCATTGGTTAAAGTGCGGGCTTTGATTGTGGTGGAACGTGAATCTCAGAAAGGGATTATCATCGGAGCAGGGGGGAAACAACTCAAGCAGATCGGCAGCTTGGCTCGTAAGGACATTGAGGATTTACTAGGTAGCCAGGTGTTTTTGGAACTTTGGGTTAAAGTGAAAAAAGACTGGCGTAACCGGATGGATAGCTTGCGAAATTACGGGTATGGAAAGGAAAGTGACTGAGTATGGTGAATCTGGCAGGGATGACGGATCACACGTTATTAAAACCGCAAGCCACAGAAAAAGATATTGTGGCACTTTGCCATGAGGCTCAACAGCATAAGTTTGCAACTGTTTGTGTAAATCCGATGTATGTGCAGACCGCGGCAAAGCTATTATACGGCACAGGAATTGGTGTTGCTGCAGTTATAGGCTTCCCGTTAGGGGCGACGTTTACGGAAATTAAAGTTCAGGAGATCTTCATGGTCAAAGCACACGGTGGCAAAGAAGTGGATATGGTTATAAATATAGGATGGGTAAAATCAGGACATTGGGAAGCTGTGGAGCAAGATATTGTGCAAGTTGTTGAAGCGGCTCATGGTTGTAGCTTGCTGATCAAAGTCATTATCGAAACCAGTCTACTTACAGAAGACGAGAAGAAAACCGTGGCGGAGATAGTCAAACGTGCGGGAGCGGATTATATTAAGACTTCGACTGGCTTTGCTGGGGGTGGGGCTACCGTCCTAGATGTGCATAATCTTAAAGAGTGGGTCGGGGAAAACGTAAAGGTTAAGGCGTCGGGTGGAATTAGGACTAGGGAATTTGCCCTTGAGCTTGTCGAGGCAGGAGCGGAACGGTTGGGCACGAGCTCGGTACTTGTGTGAGGGACTTGTATCACTCAGCGCTCAGTGCTTACGACGCAGAGCAAACTAACCGTTCAGGCTCCTGCTCTGGGGAGCGGGGTGCATCCTACGCCGGAAAGTATTCCTTTCGGGATCGCCGCTTCGGCGATACTCTCCACTGGAGACTATCGTGCCAGATGAGCCATCCGCTGGTCAAGGATGGCCGAGTGTCCCCGAAGCCAAGGATGGCGAGAGGGGACCTTGGCTCACTGGCGGTAGCGCACATCCTTGTGCGCTACCCCGTGTTTGGGGTCGGTCGCCTGAACGGAAGTTTGCTAGGCTGCTTACGTAAAGACGTCGCGCTGCGTGACACTGCGTCCCGGGCTTGGGTCGGGGAACGGAGGCGGGGAGACGGCACATTTCATGTGCGCCGTCGTATGCAACAAAGAACCGTCCCCGTTTGCATGTGTTTGTAGGTATGTATAGTCAGATTATAGATAACAAAGAATAGAGGGTGAGAGCGTGGCCGTTTACCATGCGGACGCGTTAGTGATTCGCAGCCGGGAATTTGGGGAGTCGGATCGGGTGCTCACTCTTTTTTCTCGTGAGTTGGGAAAGCTGCAAGCTGTGGCAAAAGGGGTGCGTAAACCTAAAAGCCGTCAAAGGGCTGGGGTTCAGTTGTTTACTTATGGGGATTTTCTAATCCATCGGGGGAAAACTCTGGATACGGTCAGTCAGTGCAGCCCGAGGGAAAGCTTCCCTTATCTTTGGAGTGATCTTGATCGGTCATTCTCAGCTACTGGTATCGCTGAATTATTAGACATTTCAACGGTTGTGGCGCAGCCCAACTCAGAACTTTTTGCACTTACGTTGACTTGCTTATTTTTACTGGAGCAGTTTGACCCTTTTCTTGTACTCAGTGCCTACGCTTTGCGGTTAATGATGTTGATGGGATATCGTCCACGTTTAGGGAATTGTACTGAGTGCGGAGTTGATATTAGTGGTGATCGTTTATTTTTTAGCTCAGACGCCGGCGGTACGGTTTGTACTCAATGCCGGGAGACTTATTCCGGTCGATGGATTCGGGCTGGAAGTGTTGCGTTCATGCGGCAACTAATTCGGGCGGATATCACTAAAATTGATCGTCTGCGTTGGAATGTTTGGATGCAGCAAGAGATTTTGGAGACACTGCGGCTTTTCTTAGAGTATAAATTTGAAAGGCCACTCAAAGCATGGAGAATGGGAAGTTTAGCCTGGGACGACGTGGGGCGACAGACTAAAGGGAAGGAAGGGATAGAATTTGAGTGAAGCGTTATGGACGGAACTAGAAAAGTTGGATGTATTGCGCGAACGAATGGGGATTGGATATGAAGAGGCCCGAGCAGCTTTAAACATAGCTAAGGGAGATGTGGTGAAGGCTTTGGACAATCTCGAGAAGGCCCGAGATGGGGATGATCAGGGTTGGGATTTTGTGGAGCGAGGAAGGGGAATTTTGGATTGCGTTAAGGATAAGTTGGGGAGCTTTAACAACACCACCGTGAGTCTTAAAAAACATGATAATACGATTCTGAGCCTTTCAGCTCCGTTGGGTCTAGCATTGGCGTATACGATTTGGCGGAAGCCGGGTTTGCGGATACTTGCTCTTGTTGGTGCAGTAGGAGCAGCTATCAATCATTATGAGTTGGAAGTAGCCACTGCCGATAAGTCTGCCTATGATGACGATGCTTTTAATTTTGCCGAGGATGAAATGGATGAAGAGTTTTAGGCCGCATTTTTCAGAAAACCCGTTTGACACAACTTCTACCTCGGAATATAATTGGTTCATAATTGAGTAAGCTAGAGGATTCTGCTTTGTATAGATAATACTAAGTGGAATTGGTCAATGAGTACGAGTGATTTTGCGTAGATACCATGCTGGCATGCAATTAAGAACCGTCCCCTACTTGCACTCTCAGCTTGTACTGAATGTGTGTAAAGGGCAAATAAATTGACGATGCGATGATGGGAAAGAAGTTCGCGAAACCTTTCTTTAGCGAGTTCGGATGGGTGGAAGCCGAATGGGGGAAGCGGATGGGGCATCTCAGAGCATGGGAAACGAAGTGGACCCTGATGGGGGTCAAACAGGGTGGAACCGCGGGAACAAGCTCTCGTCCCTGTAGCTTAAATGCTACGGGGGTGAGAGCTTTTTTGTTTTACTACCTTGATTCCCTTGAAAAATTATACCTATATTAATAAACCCTGATTTTACAGGCATTTTGGTGTTTTTGTAGGTATTATACCTACAAATTGAATTACGAATCATTATTTTTGTGACTATTCAGGTACTCAGTTAATCAACCACAGATTACACAGATTAACACAGAATAAATACATTTTGGCTCTAAACTACAAATCGCTTGTAACT
>OMOF01000066.1 GCA_900290375.1 Candidatus Desulfosporosinus infrequens | reverse complement strand
GGAAATTCACTTACCTCATGTGGTTGAACGTGTATCCCAATTTCATATGGAATTTGAAGCCGTACATCCATTTATTGACGGTAACGGCAGAACAGGACGCTTGCTTTTAAACCTTGAGTTGATGAAGGAGGGTTATCCTCCCATTAACATAAAATTTAGTGATCGTAAACGATACTATGAATGCTTCACAAGTTATCATACAAACGGTGAAGATTCATCAGAGATGGTTTCTCTAGTTAGGGAATATCTTGAGGAAGAGCTATTAAAGTATGTAGAGATTGTCCGAAATGCTAATGAAATCTCAAAACGCCAAGAGCGGGGATAAGAAAGAGAATGAACAGAATAGGTGAACATCGAGGAAAGCAGCTATCTCACTGGGGTTAGCTGCTTTATGCTATGCCAGTTGTTTTCAATAAGAAATGGTCTGATTACTTTAATGCGTTGGTTGAGAAGATAGAAATTCTCACTCAAAAAAGACTGGTCGTTGACAATCTCTGTGCAATAACATATGCTCTATCTAACTTTGAGGGTATGAAATGGGGGTTAACGATGAAACCTAAGTTATCTCAAATTGACCTTGATGAATTGCTTAAAATTCCCCTGCTTAAAGCCTTAAGTGAACAACATTTACTTACTCTAAATCAATCTGCGCACGAACGTTCATTCCAAAAAAGAGAGTGTATTTTCTCCCCGGAAAAGCAAGCGGACTTTATATTAATTCTCCTTAAAGGTAAGGTTAGAATCTATCTCAGTTATCCAAATGGCAAAGAGTTTACGATCGCTTTTCTAGAACCTGGGGATGTCTATAGTAGTCATTCGGGTACTTTTGCGGAAGCGATGGAAGACACCATCGTCTGGACCATCGATATTAAAGTCTTTCGAAGCCTTATGCTACAAGATCCGGTGATCTTGATCAGCATGGTCAAAGTCTTAGGAGAAAGCTTGGGAAACACTCTAGGAATCATTGAAAATCTCGTTTTTCGCGATGTCGGAAAACGTTTAGCGAATTTTTTGATACAAGCCGCTAGGGAAAAAGGACAGACTGATGAACACGGTACCCTAGTGAATTTAGGTTTGACCTTTGATGAAATAGCTTCTGCAGTGGGAACCTCCCGTCAAACTGTTTCTACATTCCTCAATGGTTGGCAGAAAGCAGAAATTATAACTCTGAATCGCAAATCTTTTATCCTAAGGGATATTCAAGCCTTGCAAAAGAGTATGGAAGAAGACTAAAACTATAGAATTGTCTGTTAAAAGTAAGAAAACCATCAGCATCCTGACGGTTTTCTTATTTTTATTCTTCTATAATCAGTATAGTTGAACTATTGAGTTCAGTAATGAAAGTAATCGATCAATTTAAGGAGGAATTTATAATATGATCAAGACCTTTTTGGCATCAGATCTGACAATAGATAAGGGAGTACAGGAACTTCTCTTGAAAGCGAAGGATGAAGGGATAGAGACAGCCTTTGATCGAGCTAGGCAACAAGAACCACGCTGTAAGTTTGGCTTAGCTGGGGTTTGTTGTCGACGTTGCCTGATGGGCCCTTGCCGTATAAGTTTTGGAGAAAAAGGTGCGAAGCGAGGGGTCTGCGGTGCAACGGCTGATCAGATCGTCGCTCGCAACTTGCTGACCCTCATCGTCGATGGGGCGACACCCCATGTCGAACATGCCCGTGAAGTGACACAAACCCTTTTGGATGTTGCTGAAGGCAAAGCGCCCTATGAAATTAAAGGCCAGGATAAGTTAATGAAAATCGCGCAAGGCTTAGGCTTAACCGTTGACGGCAAGAGTTCAAACGAAGTGGCAAAGGAAGTCGCGCTCATCGCTTTGCAAGATTTTCAGAAACAAACAGGGGTTGCCAATTGGTTAAGTCTACGTGCCCATCCCAAGTCCGTTGAAACTTGGGAAAAATTAAACATTCTACCTCGCAATGCTCACTTGGAAATTGCCAATGCCATTAACAAGGCTGCCATGGGATGTGATAGTGATCCACTCAACCTCCTCCTCGGAATTATGACGATGGCTCTTGTGGAAGGGTATGATGGTCTACACCTCTCCACAGATCTTTCAGACGTTCTGTTTGGCACACCGAAATTAGTCAAGGCTCAATATAATATGGGAGTCATCAAAGTGGATTATGTGAATATTGCGGTTCATGGCCATATTCCGATGGTTTCGGAAAAAGTGGTGGAATGGAGCCGAAAACTTAATGGGGAGGCAAAAGCCTTAGGTGCCCAAGGGATTAATGTCATTGGGATATGCTGCAGTGCCAATGAGTTATTAATGAGGCAAGGAGTTTCCGTGGCAACCAATTTTTCTAGCCAAGAATTGGCGATTGTGACAGGGGCGTTAGAGGCAATGGTTGTCGATGCTCAATGTATCATGCCGGGCTTGCAAAAAGTTGCCGAATGTTATCACACGGAATTGATTTCCACCTTGCCTATGATTAAGATCGAGGGATCTAGCCACGTTGAGTTTACTCCAGCTAAGGCTGATCAAATGGGCGAGGAGATTGTTCGCAAAGCATTAGGTCGATATACAGAACGCGATATGGTTAAGCTACACATACCAAAAGGAACTGTTGAAGCATATGCTGGATTTTCCGTGGAACAAATCATAGAAGTGCTTTCGAAGATCAATCAAGAAGATCCTCTCCAACCCTTTATCCAAGCGCTCACAGATGGGGATATCTTAGGTGTGGTAGCCATTGTTGGGTGTACTAATCCACGCTTAAAGCAAGATTGGGCTAATACAGAAGTAGCCAAAGAACTTTTAAAACACAATGTTTTGATCGTGGCAACTGGCTGCTCGGCACACTCTCTAGGTAAAAACGGTCTTCTGTCTCCAGAGGGCATCGAGTATTGCGGCCCTAAGCTCGCCAACGTGCTGAAAGCAATTGGTGAGGCGAATGGGCTCACTTCATTGCCTCCGGCATGGCATATGGGAAGTTGCGTAGATAACTCCAGAATTGATGATTTGTTAGTTGCCCTGGCCAATCGCGTAGGAGTCGGGGTACGGGATTTGCCGGTTGCTGGATCAAGTCCAGAACCTCAGAGTCCCAAAGCTTTGTCAATTGGCGCGTTTTTTATCGCTCAGGGCGTTGACGTTCATATCGGTCTTAATGCTCCGATCAGTGGTTCACCGTTTGTCGAGAATGCTTTGACAGGTGATAAAGGAGAATTTGCTGTAACGACGGATGAGTTGTTCGGGGGCAAGTTGATTTATGAGGAAGATCCCATCAAAGCAGCTCATTTGTTAATTCAACGAATTATTAAGAAGCGAACAGCTTTAGGGTTGCAGAGCCCCGATCTTGAGTTTTAAAAACAGAAAATAATTTTTAAAATGTCATTAATAAGTCACTAATAATTAGGAAGGAAAACAACAACATGAGCGTGACAAATAAACGTCTGAAAATCGCTGTTTCTGGTAAAGGTGGGGTGGGTAAAACCACCTTGGCCTCGCTTCTATGCCATTTATATGCCCAAGATGGGCAGCATGTTTTGGCGGTTGATGCTGACCCGGATGCTAACTTGGGGACTGCGCTAGGATTTCCTCCAGAGTTACTCGCCAACCTCTCTCCAATTTCTAAGGAAGCGAAGTTAATTAGGGAACGCACCGGTGCAGAACCGGGGTCAATCGGGGCCATGTTTAGTATCAATCCCTATGTGGATGACATTCCCGACACTTATGTGGCAAGGCATAACGGAATCAAACTTTTGCGGATGGGTTCAGTAACCTTGGGAGGGTCGGGTTGTGCCTGCCCTGAGAGCACTTTATTGCGCAGTTTGTTAGAGCATATGGTCTTAGAACGAAACGAAACTGTCATAGTAGACATGGAGGCTGGTTTGGAACATTTCGGGCGTGGAACGGCGAGAGGGGTGGATGCTTTTATCGTCGTCGTGGAACCGGGCAAACGGAGTTTTGAGACAGCGCATGCAGTCGCTAAACTTGCCCAAGACATTGGGGTTAGTCAAGTATATGCCGTTATCAATAAAGTTCACCCCGGCCAGATCGAAAATATTCAACGGGAAATGAACTTTATTCCGATCTTGGGATATCTACCCTATGACGCTATGGCAGTGCAGGCTGATCTCACCGGTCAAAGCCTTTTTGATTTAAGTCAGAAATTCGTGGACCTAGCTAAAGAAATTAAGATACAGATCGAAGCGTTATTAGGTTAACTTAACAAAAGATTCATTTAGCGCCCCAGGTTTCTCTACAGAACTTGGGGGCTTGTTTTACATGATTTTGGACGGGCGCTTACAGCTTTTGAGAGTTTAAATATGAAAAATGTGTGTAATGGCCTCTTGTTATCTTTTGTGTTTTTTTTAATTTGATTTGTTAATATATTGCGGTTGTAATTTCGAGAATAAAATGAGCGATCCAATCATAACACAAGTTGCTACTCCATATAGAATGCCTGGACTGAATGAATATATAGCCGCTGCTGCAAGAGGAACAAGAACTCTGTAAGCCGACTGCAAACTTTGATTTACACCTTGTAATTTTCCTTGGCTACTTTCGTCTACTGACTGCGAGAGTCGTCCATTGTAAGACGGATCGAACAAGCCTTCGCCTAGAGTGATACTCATAACCGCAGCAATAATAAGTACTGGAGACGAGATATGAATGCTAAGAATTATTAGCGTAAGTCCCAGTGCTAGTCCGAAAAGACCAACAATAGCAATAGTTCGCTCACTGAACTTTTTAAGAAGACGAGGTAATAACACAGCTCGCGAAATAATATCGCAGGCTCCAATAAGAGTAAACATATAACCGATAAGCGCAGGCCCCCACGAGAAAATATCTTTTAGGAAGATGCTGAAATTGAATTGATAGATTCCTAATCCCACATAGAAGAATCCTCCAACGATGATAAGCGCTCTGGCCTCTTTCATGGTGAAAATATCTTTGAACTGACCGAAGATATTGAAACTTTTTATCGAAAAATGGGTTGATCGTTTTTCAGGAGACAGTGATTCCGGCAGAAAGAAATAGGTGCAAATAATAGAGAGGAACATTATACCTGCAGTAACGAAAAACGGCAGCGTAATTGAAATGGCGCCAAGCGGACCTCCCAGTGCAGGCCCTATCATGCATCCGATTCCCATGGCAGCACCTATATAGCTAAACCATTTTGTGCGCTCCTGCGGCTCTGTGCTATCAGCAATGTAAGCAAACAACGTACTGATATTGCCTGCTGTTAGTCCATCAATTATGCGGCCCAGAAAGAGCACCCACAGCGCCCCACCGATACCAAACAGAATATATCCTATAACAGATCCGAGTATACTAATGATTAAAATCTTTTTTCTACCGAAGCGATCGCTTAATGCCCCAAATATTGGCGCTGCAAAAAAAGTGCAAGCCGCAAAAACTGATGCCAGTGCACTCATTCCTACAACTATTTGCGAAGCGGGCAAGTAGTTGCCAAGTAAAAATGGCAAGAGCGGGAACACCACTGTCATCCCGATTCCATTCATCAACACAACCCCCACAATGATCCACAAAAAATTTTTACGCATTTAAAATTCCACCTCTTGAAAAAGATTAGTTATGTTTCCTTGGCAACATAACTAATCTATCATTTTATTGTTTCCTTGTCAATAATAAAAGAGGGCTGTATCATACACTGAAGTTCCAGCGTTTTGATACAGCCCCATTATTCAAAATTATTTCGATTTGTTATATCTACACCTTGCTTCTTTATTTCTGCATCCAAATGGTTACAATACTTTTCCACGAAGCTAAGCATGATATCAAATTGTTCCTCGGTTATCTGCTCAAATACGGCTTTATCCCGCTCTTGAAACTCCTTGTGCAGTTCCTCATGGACTTTGTAAATTGCTTGCCCTTGTTCAGTAAGCCTAAAATAGATTTCTTTCTTGTTATCCGGCTTCTGATAGTTTTCGATAATGCCTTTATTTATGAGCTTCTTAGTTAGTTTACTTATGGCACCCCTAGTCATATAAAAGGACTCCGCAAGTTTTGTCACGTTGGAATCTACATTTCTTTCAATGTATTCGATGCAATGTACTTCAGAAGACTTATAACCCTTAAGACTGTCCTCCATCTTAAACTTATTAAGCGAAACCATCTTGTTGTGCAAGTCCCTGAAACCCATTATGACCTGTTCTTCTTTGTTCATGGCCTGTCCTCCCACTCGTTGGTGCATTAACAATATTATATTAAACTTTTGTTTCTGTTGCAACAATAATGGATGTCTAGATGAGCTTTTCACTGAAGGTAGCCGCTTTGGAGGGCATGGAATGAATTTCGGTCTACGAAACGAGGATATAAACAATATTGTCACAACTTTACAGCAATTTTCCGAGATCGAGAAGGCGGCAATCTTTGGCTTTCGTGCTCAGGGAAACTCGAAGTTAGTTTAATATGAATGTTTTACAAGGAATCCTCTCTCACGATTGCATTTGCAACACTCGTAGTTTTGATCATAAAGAAGAAATAACCGCCTCTGGCAAGAAGTGCGGTTATTTCTTATAACTTCTAATTCGGGCTAACCGTTCGGTTAGACAATCTGTTGGGCTGGCGTGATTGCAAACGTCGGTCCTTTTCTTATATGATACGTCACATGAGCTCAATCATGGAATTGTCTATATCGTTTGGGAACCTAAGTCCGATGAAGTCAAAGAGAAAACAGATCCAAGGGAAGAAACAGATGGTGTTGAAGATGTCTGCATTTCAAGGCGTACACTGCAGTGACCTCTTCGCCCCCTAATTGTCTTTACGGTATTTATTAAGAATGAATTCTTTGAATTCAGCAAGGGATTTTTTCGCTTCTTCTGGCAGATCCTCCAGTGAGTCGTCTGAACAGTGGGCGGCTAAAGTACTGTAATCTTGTTGGCTTTCAAGTAAATAAGGTCTTGGGTCAGTGACTCGCCCGAAAAGAAAGTCAACAGAACAATTTAGGCTTTCTGCCAAAATGTTCAAAGTAGAGGGGTCGGGATATTTCTCGCCTGTTTCAAATTGTGATACGTCGGTTGGAGATATGTTAAGATTTTCAGCTAATTGGTTTAGTGAGATACCATTTAGTTCACGTACCATCTTTAGCCTGCTTGGAAAATTATTTTCTTCAATGACAGAATGTTCTGTCCGTCCTAATAAGAAATCAGTAGAGACTTTAAAATAATCCGCAATTCTTTGCAGAGTACCATAATCAGGTTTGCGTCTATCTACTTCATACTGTGCATACGTACTTCGAGACATACAAAGTATTTTTGCTAGCTCCTCTTGTGTGAGTTCGAGCTTATTTCTTAGATATAGTAACCTTTTTCCTAACACTTCAAGCATACCTCCTCTCCTCTCCTCTATAGTATAGTCGCAATAAGCGACATTTAAAATAAGTGTCGCGAATCTCAACAAAAACATTGACAGTCGCGAATTGCGACTGTATTATTAAGATAAATTTAAGTCGCGTTACGCAACGGAATAAAGGGGGGGAATTGTGGCTGAATTTGGCAAGACGAGGCTGTGGCTAATAAAATATCGGGGGGATTTAACACAGCAACAAGTTGCAAATAAAGCAGGAATAAGTAGATCATATTATGCAGAAATAGAGTCAGGCAACAAGAACCCTGGTGTCAAAACTGCGAAAAGACTTAGTAGCGTTTTAATGTTTGATTGGACTATTTTTTATAAATCATAAGAATTATGTATCAAAGTAAAGGTTCACATCGTATTAAACTAAATTTCATCTGAATAAGGGGATAGGTTGAACTGGAGTAAAAGATGAAGAACGTAAAAAAAATATATAATATAGAGTCCTCGGAATTGCCGGGGACTTGATTTTTGGGCGCACTAATCACCAAATAAAAATTTACGGAGGATAGTATGTCTGAGATCAACGAATTAATAAAGCAAATTGAAGAATTACGCATGAACGTGATTAATACAAAAGAGGGAAGAGCTTATACGGATCCGGTAGTTGTAGCTGCAAGTCAAAAGTTGGATGATGCATTAGACAGGTATCAAGAGCTGCTAATGAAAAAAGTAGTACCAACAAATGCTTAATAATAGCCGATGAACTGCATCTGAACATGAACAGACCGTCGTTTTTTTAGTCAGCTGGGTATAAACGGATAATGGATATAGAGCAACAATAATATGTACTCTAGTCAGACAATCTGGGAAGTAAGAAGAGGAGCCGGAACTTCATATTATCTGGGATGAGCAGTTACAGGAAATTCAGGTACAAATCATGGGAGAGGTGCGCAGATTGAAATTTTGCAGAGCCTTATACAAAGTCGTTTTGGTACCCCGGTGGCCTTCGATACTGGGAGGATTGTGTATAAAGAGACGATTACCAATGTAGTAGAAGGGGTAGGGCACTTTGAACCATTGCAGCATTATGCAGAGGTCCACCTGTTACTCACGCCGGGTGAGCCGGGAAGTGGTCTGCAGTTTGAGGCAGAATGCAGTGAGGATTAGCTTAAGTAAAAGCTGGCAAAGACTTATTTTAACTCATTTGGAAGAAAAAGATCATAAAGGAGTTCTGACAGGGTCAGCGATTACCGATCTGAAAATTACTTTAGTCTCAGGTAGAGCCCATAATAAGCATACAGAAGGTGGTGACTTCAGAGAGGCTACCTATCGTGCAGTGCGCCAGGGCTTAAAGGAGGCTAAGCCCATATTGTTGGAGCCGTTTCACATGCATGTTGAAAGCTGTCTTCAGAAAAAAGACGATTTAGTGGGAGACACAGCCCCAAACCAGGTATCCTTCACAGAAGAGAGATGGATCAGTTTAGAGGAGATTGACCAAATTATCAATAACACCTTCTATGCGAACAAAGGGAAGAAGTCTGCTTGGAAAAGACGCAAAACAGCGCTCGAAAGTTATTATGAACCGGCTACCTATGTCATTAGTCAGAAGGAACCCGGAGAAGAGTATCTCCTTGTGGATGGCTATAATATTATCATGCCTGGCCTGAGCTGAGGGAGCTTGCAGATGACAATATGGACGGCGCTAGGATGAAATTGCTTGCAAAACATCAGATGGAGGACCTGATTAAAAAAGAAAATGATAAGTAAGATATGAACAATTATACTTCTATAAATACTGATTATCTTGTATGAAAAAATGTGATTGGGTTAATCTAGACCAGTACGTTAATTTAGAATGGGGGGTGAAAGATATGCAAAGTCCTGAAGTAAAATGCAATGTTAATGAGTGTAGGTACAATGAACAATCGAGCATTTGTATTGCACCAAGTATTCAAGTGACTAAACACCAGACGCATGCTACATCACATGAGGCCACTGATTGTGGTACATTTATGATGCGCTAGTTTCCGTCGTTCATTGCGAGAACTTTGCGAACTAGAAGATCTCAAGTCAATTACAATCCTAAATAAATAAAGCAGGAGGAGCATTTCATGATGCTTCTCCTGCTTTATTCATAATCTTATTAACCATAGCTTTACAATACTTTTTAAAGATATCCATGTTAGTAACTTTAAAGAAGATGAAGAATAATATTTTGGACACCAATCAGATTTAAAAACTTACGGGCGCACTTTTGTATGGTGTTAAGACATTAATTTTAAAACATGGCAGGAAATTACTATAATTTATAGAAATAAAAAAAGAGTTATTCATTGAGCGTGGTGTTAGCCAATATGATAACGATACTAGTTCACCGCGTTCTCTGGCATTTTATTTAGATAGTTATTCTATGGGAGAATATTAAACAAGTACATTAAGCCTTATAAACCACTGACTTTATGCAAGGAGCGGAGAGAGAATGAGAAGAGTTTTTATCATAGCGTGTGGGGCTTTATTATTGATACTATTAATTCCAGGCTGCGGGAAGTCTGTTGTGGTTCATAAGATTATGTACAATGACAGCAGTGACAGTATTACTCAACCCCCAAAATCTGTCTCTTCTGTTCCAAACAACTCCAACAAGGACAGCCTTGTCCCTGTGCAGGTTCAAGACCTAACTAACATTACAGCCCTTGCCGCAGGGGATGGGGAACAGATTGGGAACTTAGGCAGCTCAGCCACTTATGCCCTGATATCAGATGGCAGTGTCTGGGCTTGGGGTAATAACGCCTTTGGTCAGTTGGGAAATAATTCAACCGTCAACTGCAGCATACCCGTTCAGGTAACTGGTCTCACTGGAATCACTGCCCTGGCGGCAGGGTATGAAACAGGGTATGCCGTTAAATCCAACGATACAGTTTGGGCTTGGGGAAAGAACGAATTTGGACAGCTTGGAGATAATTCTACTGTTAACAGTAATCTACCAGTACCAGTATCAGGGCTTGCAGGTGTTACAGACCTTGCCGGCGGGTATGGAGCAGCCTACGCTCTGAAGTCCGATGGTACGGTTTGCGCTTGGGGAGACAATAAATACGGTCAACTGGGGAAAGATTCCGGTGCCGGCAGCCTAGTACCAGTTCAAATTAGCGGTCTTGACAATGTTGCTAAGATCGCAGCCACCCTGCATACTGCTTACGCTTTAAAATCAGACGGTACTGTCTGGACGTGGGGAGAGCGTCCGACTCATCAGGCCTGGTATATGGCAAAAGATAGTCATATACCCATGCCAATACCGGGCTTAACTGAAATTACGATGATCGCGGCCGGAGGTGGCAGCGGCTATGCTCTAAAAAATGATGGCACCGTTTGGGCCTGGGGGTGGGGTGGAGAAGGCGAACTGGGCGGTTCAGCGAACATGGAAAAGTCACCCGTTCAGATACAAGGGTTGAGTGGAATTACAGCCCTTGCGGCTCGAAGTGAAGGTGGCTATGCTTTCAAGCCAGACGGCACTGTCTGGGGATGGGGTGGGCTTTTTGGCGGTTACTTAGGGAACAACTCTACTAACGGAAGCGCTGTGCCTCTAAAAATTTCTGAATTGACAAATGTTAGGAAGATAGCCTCTGCGAGTTATGACTGCTATGCCTTAAAGACGGACGGAACCGTTTGGGCATGGGGTGGAAACCCATCCGGTCAACTAGGAAACAACTAGAGTAACGCTGTAAAAGTAGTAGAAAATTACGGAGGTGATTAAGCCTAATCTGCAGAATGAACGGATAATAGTATGGATCCTTTTGGATAGTGTTTTTGGACAAACTCCTGATCATTAAGGGTTACCATCCTTTGCAGATGCTTTTTATAGGTGTCTACCAATCCTGAGGGGTTTGGCTGGCATACTTGATATCCTCAACTCCTAAGATGGTTCGGCACAGTCTCTTCATAATGTGTCCTCGTAAGTCCGTTTGGCCGCCCTTTTCAAATTGAGCAAAAAGATAGGGCAATGCTTCAGAATCTAAAACAAGTATAAACGAACGGTGTGTCGATTTGATCCGTTTCAAAAATATTATCGCTTACGACAGTAGCCGTTTTCACGGTCTTGAGGACTTTAAAATGGGCTTTTATACTGAATAATAACAGCAAAGCAAAACCGCTGCCCCATACTAGGCTAAAATGCAGTAGGATAATTTGTATGGGGTTCACGCTGGCGGTGGGTACCGCGACGGTTCGGCAAAAGTTGAGCTTAACAAATAAGAGATGGAGGAAAACATCATGGGTGATTTTAAAAGGGTGATGGTCGCCAATCGAGGCGAAATCGCGATTAGGGTATTTAGAGCCTGCAATGAGTTGGGAATAAGAACTGTCGCTATCTATTCCAACGAAGATAAATATTCCCTCTTCAAAAGCAAGGCCGATGAGGCTTATCTCATCGGTGAAGGCAGGAGTCCTGTTGATGCTTATCTGAATATTGAGGAGATTATCAGCTTGGCACTCAAGAAGGGTGTGGATGCCATCCATCCAGGATACGGCTTCTTGTCAGAAAACCCTGAATTCGCCCTGCGCTGCGAGCAGGAAGGTATCGAATTCATCGGGCCGACGGCGGAGATGATGGACAGGCTGGGAGACAAGATCAAGTCAAAGCTCGTTGCCAAGGAAGCCGGAGTCCCGATCATCCCGGGTTATGAGAAGGATGTTAAAACTGTGGATGAAGCAAGAAGGCATGCGACAGAATGCGGTTACCCCCTGATGCTTAAGGCATCTGCTGGAGGCGGCGGAAGGGGAATGCGGATAGTCAAGGACGAGGGTGAGCTGGAGTCGGCCTTCATAAGTGCTAAAAGTGAAGCGAAAAAAGCGTTTGGCATTGATCATATATTTATGGAAAAATACATTGAAAAACCGAAGCATGTCGAAGTGCAGGTCCTCGGGGATAAGTACGGTAATCTAGTTCATATGTTTGAACGGGATTGTTCAATTCAGAGA
Source organism: Candidatus Desulfosporosinus infrequens (assembly GCA_900290375.1). GTDB lineage: Bacteria > Bacillota > Desulfitobacteriia > Desulfitobacteriales > Desulfitobacteriaceae > Desulfosporosinus > Desulfosporosinus infrequens. The sequence continues at coordinate 4,068 of OMOF01000066.1, read as the reverse complement.
AGGCACCAGAAGGTCGTGGAATTCACTCCGGCCTTTTCTATCCCTCAAGAAATTAGAAACAATATTTATCAGGACGCCCTGAAAATTGCGAAGTCTGTAAACTACAGGAGTGCCGGAACCCTCGAATTTCTGGCAGACAATCAAGGAAATTATTATTTTATTGAGATGAATCCACGGATTCAGGTTGAGCACACGGTTACTGAGATGGTTACAGGGATCGATATCGTACAGGCTCAGATCCAGATCGCCCGAGGATACGCCCTGAATTCTCCTGAGATCGGAATAAACTCCCAGGAGGACATCAGACTTAACGGGTATTCTATCCAATGCAGGATCACGACGGAGGACTCTTCAAATAATTTCGCTCCTGACACAGGGAAGATCGAATCCTACAGGACCGGCTCGGGATTTGGGATCAGGTTGGACGGTGGCAACGGATTCACTGGAGCTGAAATCAGCCCTTATTACGACAGCCTCCTCGTCAAAAACATCTCCTGGTCTCGGAGTTTCCAGGATGCCATCAAGAAATCCATCCGATCTGTAACCGAGACGCAGATTACAGGGGTCAAGACCAATATCGGATTTCTGATCAATGTTCTCAATCACCCGCAGTTTCTGAACGGAGAATGCCATACCGGTTTTATCGAGGAAAATCCTGACCTAATCTCGCTCACCCAGAAGACGGATGATGAAAGCCGGCTTCTGAAATTCCTCGGCAATGTCGTGGTCAACGAGGCGATGGGGATAAAGTTGCAATACGATGTCCCTAAGGTGCCCCAAATCGATGGTAGCAGTCCGAGCGCTCTGAGCGGGACCAAGCAAATCCTGGATACAGAAGGTGCCGGGGGGCTTGTCAACTGGATAAAAGAGCAGAAGAAGGTGTTACTTACTGACACGACCATGCGGGATGCCCATCAGTCCCTGATGGCGACAAGGATGAGGACCAAGGACATGATCAAGATCGCCGAGGCAACTTCGGTCTACGGCAAGGATCTATTTTCTCTTGAAATGTGGGGTGGCGCAACGTTCGACGTGGCCTACAGGTTCCTAAAGGAGTCTCCGTGGGCCAGGCTGGAGCAACTACGGAAAAAAGTCCCCAACATCCTGTTTCAGATGCTCATAAGAGGAGCGAATGGGGTAGGCTATAAGAACTATCCTGACAATGTCATTCGGGAGTTTATTAAAGAGTCAGCAGTCGCCGGCATCGATGTCTTCAGAATCTTTGATTCCCTCAACGAGCTGAGGGGCATGGAAATTTCGATTGATGAAGTCTTAAAGAGCGGGAAGGTCGCGGAAGCCTGTATTTGCTATACCGGGGATATCCTCGACAACAGCAAGAATAAATATAACCTGGATTACTATATCAAGCTGGCTAAAGAGATAGAAAAAACCGGAGCCCATATCCTGGGCGTAAAAGACATGTCGGCTCTTCTGAAGCCCCATGCAGCTTTCAAGTTGATCAGCGCCTTGAAAAACGAGATCGGAATTCCTATCCATCTTCATACCCACGACACCACTGGCAATGGGGGGGCAACGGTTCTTATGGCTGTGGAAGCGGGGGTAGATATTGTGGATACTGCCTTCAATAGCATGTCAGGGCTAACAAGCCAACCGGCCATGAATTCTATTGTTGCAGCGCTTAAAAACATGGAAAGGGATCCAAGTATTGATCTGAAAGGGATCCAACAGGTATCGGACTACTGGGAAGCGGTCCGACCGGTATTTGGCAAGTACGAGTCGGGTTTGAAATCGGGATCGGCGGAAATCTATAAGTATGAGATTCCCGGAGGACAATACTCCAACCTTAAGCCTCAGGTGGAAAGTTTCGGTCTCGGGCATAAGTTCACTGAGATCAAAGAAATGTTCAAGACAGTTAATGAGATGTTGGGGGATATCGTAAAAGTCACTCCGTCCTCGAAAGTTGTAGGTGATTTCGCCATATTTATGGTCCAGAATCACCTTACCCCGGAGAATATTTACGAAAAAGCGGAGAATATGGCCTTTCCTGATTCGGTCGTATCCTATTTCATGGGTATGATGGGCCAGCCGATGGGAGGATTCCCGGAGAAACTCCAGAAGCTGGTACTGAAGGGAGAAAAACCGATAACCGAACGTCCAGGCGAACTGCTCCCAGATGAGGATTTTGAGAGTATCGCCAAGCACCTGAAGGATAAATTTGAATTAGAACCAACTAAGCAGGATATCCTGAGCTATGCCCTGTATCCAGAAGTGTTTGAAGGATTCTTGAAAATAGTAGCCGAATACGGGGACCTGAGTAGGCTCGGAAGCGACGTGTTCTTCCATGGCCTTTCCGAAGGAGAAATCATTGAGGCTGAGGTCGCTGAAGGAAGGAGTCTAATGATCAAGCTTCTCTCTATTGAAAAGCCGGATCTGGAAGGATACAGAACTCTAGTGTTTGAAGTCAACAGGAACAGAAGAGAAATCAAAATCAAGGACAAGAACTGGAGCAACATCAACCTTCTTAGCCCGTCGGGAGAACACAGTTTGAGGGAAATGGCAGACCCCGATAATAAGAATGAAATTGGATCCCCTATCCCAGGGACTGTCGTAACTTTGCTGGTTAAAGAAGGGGACAAAGTAACAGAGAACCAGCCGCTGGCGGTTGTCGAAGCCATGAAAATGGAAACAAGGATAACGAGTTCTATGGCAGGGATTGTCAGCTCGGTGAATATCAAGGAAGGGCAGCAGGTCAAGGCTGGAGAACTGCTTATCGTCATCAAATAAATGATAGGGGAAAACCGGTTCTCTAAGCAGGAAGTCTCATAATCTGGTATAGAAACGGCGAAGAGAACCTTAGGGCAGCGAGGATATGCTAAGGTTCTCTTGCCATTCCAACCGAATTTTTGATCTCCATTCGAAAGTTTAGTCATCTTACCTTTTGTTGCACTACCAATGGCAATTATTGTTTTCGTCGTATGGATTGTGAAAAAGATAAATTGCATAAATACAAATCGTCCCTCAAAAATTGAATGCTTTTGTACCATTAAAAAAATGAAGGCTGAACTTCACAAAATCCATAGAACTGTAACAATTATCTTTCGCAATATTACACAACCCAGATATAGTAATGTACTCTTTGTTTATTATTGGATTTATTTCAATAATAATTTCTGATTTTATGACTGGGGCGTACGTTAGCGGTGATAGGCAAAGATTAAATATACAAAGAATTAAGAGGGGACAAAAGTATGGAAAGAAAATTAATATGTCCGTGTGGATTAACTTGTTGTGATTGCTTGTTTTATAAAGCAGAAATTTATGATGCAGCAAAGAGATTAAGAGATTTAATAAAGAAGGATGAATTTGATTATTTCCTTAATTTGCTTAGTAATAAAAGGGTTGGAGAAGCTTTAGGAAAGCATTTTATGTTAAGTGAAAACGAAACGCGGGATAAACTTGGTAAGAGTTTTGACATATTTAAACAGATGCCAGAATTTATGAATGTTTTAAACGGCATTATAGAATTGCAATGTACTGATACTTGTCAAGATGTAGGCGGATGCTCAATGGCGGGAACTACTAAAGAATGTATTGCTTTGAAATGTGTTAAATCTAGAGGTTTTGAAGGATGTTGGAAGTGTGAAGAATTTGAGAATTGCGATAAACTAAATTTATTAAAAACAATGTATGGATACGTAATAGAAGATAATTTGAGAATTATAAAGGAAAAGGGAGTTGATGCTGTTCAATCACGTGGTAATCAGTATTATGCTTGGCAGAGAAGATAAAGAAAAGAAAAGATGTCGTCGCTATTATCAATATTTGACAGTACTCAAATTCAAAATAAAGGTAGATTATGTATCGCTGGCGAATAACTTCGGAAATGAACCAGTAGGATAGGAGCCAGATATAAACGAAGTAATTAGGACTATAGTTATGATTGTAAGTGTTATTAGTTTTATTGTATGCTTTTTTTATTGTCTTCCAAAATATAAAGCAGTTTTTACAGTGGCAGCTACCCTTTATAATGGTGTAACCAATAACCTTGAACGGCGACTGTATGAACATAAAAACAAATCCGTCAAAGGATTTACCGAGAAATATAAT
>OMOF01000489.1 GCA_900290375.1 Candidatus Desulfosporosinus infrequens | reverse complement strand
ATAGTTCTTTGTTACTACCCCCCCAGGGGCCAATGCTAAAATCTCTAGGACATACATTGTCTTAGTAGTCCCTGTCACGAAAAATCCATCAATTTCAACAGCAACTGCCATGGTATCGTCATTGCTGATTCTTACAGTGAACGTTGTCGTTGGTCTTACACCGGAGACCGGTGTGTTCTCGATCAATCCGGTCGTTAATGAAGCCATTTATCCGTCTCCTTCCGTTATTAATATTGTGGGATTGATTATTGTCATACCGCTTATTTGCTACATTAGGATTTATTGAGAGCTTAAAACTCAATCAAAATAAGTCCGTTGTTAAATAAAAGTATATATTTCTTGCATATAGGTTTATTTATTTTATTGTACTTGTCCCGATTTTGTTACTTCAATTTAATTAATCTTATGCGTCCTCAAACTTTATGCTTTCTGCGTGGCTCCTGTTGCCCCTGTAGGACCGACAGCAATTGTATACGTTACTGTTAAAATAGGCTGTGGTCACCTCATCCTTGGGTCACCAGCTAAACAACCATTAGATACCCATAAATTGAAAGGGGACCACTTTAAACTAAAGTTTTAAAGTGGTCCCCTATTTTGTAACAATTACTCCAATGCGAATCCAGCCTTGCTACATCCAAACCATTACCAACAAGTCAATGGACTATGATATTACAACACCCGCACTAGCATACCCTGCTACGGTATTAATAAGTGTCAATCCTGCAGCTGTCGCAGAAAATACCATTAATAATCTCGTCTGCGCCGTTACCGGTATTGCTAATCCAGTGAGAATAGCATTACTTATTGTGCCCACAGAAAGTATGCCTGTCAGAGCTGGAGCTAATGTTACCGCCGTACCTGCGACAGGAGAGAAAGTATTATCTGGTGTAGTTGAGCTATATAACTGTGCGGTAATTGTTATCGTTGACCCAACTAGAGATAATGCCGCCGTAGTACTGAAGTAAGCAGCTATTGACGTTATAGTTCCATCGCGAGGAACTGAATAAGCAAAATTCAGATTTGTAGCTGCAGCACCTGTAAGGTCTATGGTTGCTCCAAGGTCAACAAGGCCTGGGGCGGAACTTCCGAACCCAACAAAGCCAGGAATTCCTGCCAATCCGCCCGTGATAGTGGTCACGGAAACAGGTAGGCCTGATGAATATGGTATGATAGCACCACTTCCAGCTGCTCCAGTCGCTCCTGTTACTCCTGCCCCTGTTGCTCCCGTTGCCCCTGTTGCCCCTGTTGCTCCTGTTGCTCCTGTTGCTCCTGTTGCTCCTGTTGCTCCTGTTGCTCCNNCTCCAGTTACTCCTGATGCTCCTGTTGCTCCTGTTGCTCCTGTGGCCCCTGTT
>OMOF01000297.1 GCA_900290375.1 Candidatus Desulfosporosinus infrequens | reverse complement strand
TCAAAGCATTCTTTTTATTTCGTGTCCAACCTTTAATCTGCTTTTCCCTAGCAATTGCAGCTTTTATATCAGTTGTACTATCAAAATATACTAATTTATTGACATTATATTTCTCGGTAAATCCTTTGACGGATATAAAGGACCTTATTTGACCAATTTGTCAATATATAAACATAGTACATAAAGGTCACCTCATGGATAGATTCTTCACTTCGTTCAGAATGACAAGCGAGAAAACTAAGTCCTTACTCTTACTTCACAACATTATACAATTGCGTAACAACCAATGGATAATGAGAGGTCGTCAGATTGCTACTATTGGGCAAAAGGACCATTTACCACAGTTTGGACACTTTAATAATTTGGGGCCTCCCAGTATGCGTGGTCCTAAGATATACTGAAAGAATGTTATCTTAAAAGTTTCACCGCACTTGCTACACATATATTGCATACAAAACCTCCTGCTGCCACCGAATTTACCTCTCTTTAATTAATTCGGTTCTTTCTCCAATCTCGCATTATTAGCCTTATGAGTATATAAATAATCCACAGTCTAAGCTAAGTGACAAATTGGAATTTGCTTTAATAATTCTCCCTCAAATTACTTAAAGCATTTTGATAATTCATACGGCGTGATCTATATCTTCTGTGTGCTTGTATTCACTATCTGTTCTAGCCTTTACTATCGATTTAAAATATTTCCATAGATTCGAATATTTGCCCATCTATGATGATTATTTCATCAATGGGAATCGCTGTGCCATCGGTCATAACGACAACCCGTTCATATTTGTCTATCTTTTTAGCCGTACTGATAGCAGTAACATAGGCGCCGCCATTCTTCTTCGCATCCGGTTGAAAGTAGGTAATTGCAATTTCGGGATACTCTTTAATCCGATCTGCTATGATTTGCAGCCTATCACTCAAAGCGTCCTTCATATATTCGTCCAATTTTACTCTCTCGTCAGTCAGTCTTGCGGTTTCTTTGATGGCGGCATCATAGCCGGTCAGTGCGGCGAAAGGGGAAAACTGAGCTGCCCGGTCAATAGCAGTCATATGAGGGCGTGTCGTAGAGACATGGTGAGGTAGATTAATGATGTCGTCATATGTCCTCGTCATGACTTGTGCCCTCCAATCTGCCTGTTCCGGTCTACAGTGGTAGCGCCTTCCTCCAGATTCATACCCTTTAGAATGGCGTTCTTGCCGTATTTCTTTTTTATTTCAAGCATTGCTTGCTGCATCTTTTTTTCTCGTGCAAGCTCAGCTTCTTCATCTTCTTTTTTCGCCTGCGCAGCCGCGTAATCCGTAAAGAGATCAAGTTGTTCAAAGTTGCTTGTCTTTTCAACGGTTGCCTCATCAACGACATGATTCGCTGTGATGTTGACTCTTCTGATCAGAAGATTTTTGCCAACGATGCGTTCAAACAGATCTGTGACGGCATCCATGATTAGCTTTGTAGAGGAGGTCTGTCTGCCAAGATTTACTGAACCATGCGCGGATTTCGGAACGGCGCGTCCGTAGTGGTCAGTGGTGATTGCCCCGTGATATGATTTCTTTATCTCTGGATTTGTTAGATTATCGATATCATATCCGACCGTCAAAACAAGCTGGTCGCTCACAAGCCTTTTATCTACCAGATCAAGTACCAGCAGATCAGTCATTTCCCGCACGATCAGCTTCGCTTTGTCAAAAGTATAGGCATAGTGCAGTACCTGCCCCGATCCAATACTGTTTGTGCTTGGCTTATACGCTTTAATATCGGCAATTGTGCATGGCTCCCACCCCCACGCATGGTCGATCAGCAGCTCAGCGTTGATGCCGAATAGCTTATACAGTAAATCCTCGTTGTAGTAATCGGTAGGTTTACCGAGAGAGCATCTTGCAATATCTCCCATCGTAAAGAGACCTTTTTCTTCCAGCTTGTTGGCATATCCTTTTCCAACGCGCCAAAAGTCTTTTAGAGGCCGATGCCACCACAGGGAGCGACGGTAGCTCATTTCGTCCAGCACGGCGATCCGCATACCGTTGTTATCAGCAGGTATGTGCTTTGCCTGAATATCCATAGCGATCTTGCTAAGATACAGGTTTGTGCCAATTCCCGCCGTTGCTGTAATGCCAGTTGTTTTGAGTACATCCAGAATCATTTTCGCGACAAACTCACGGGCTGAAAGATTGTAGGTGTTCAGATAATCGGTGGCGTCAAGGAATACCTCGTCAATGGAGTAGACATGAATATCTTCGGGCGCGATGTACTTCAAATAGATATTGTAAATCTGCGTGCTGTACTCTATATAATACGCCATCCTCGGTGGAGCAACAATGTAGTCCAACGAGAGACCCGGTGAGGATTTCAATTCAGTATCGTTGCAGGAAACGCCGGAAAAGGCTCGTCCTGGTGCTTTGCGCAGCCGTGCTGCATTTGCTTCCTTGACCTTCTGTACGACTTCAAACAGCCTCGCCCTACCGGAAATGCCGTATGCTTTGAGGGGGGGAGAGACGGCGAGACAGATGGTTTTTTTTGTGCGGCTTGCGTCAGCGACAACAAGGTTGGTGGTCAGCGGATCAAGCCCTCGTTCCACACATTCGACCGAAGCGTAGAAGGATTTCAGATCAATTGCGATATAGGTTCTGTTCTTCATGCTTATTCTCCGGTTGCCAACTTAAATACAAATTATCTGCTCGACAAATTTCTGTTTATCTGTGCGTTATATAATTATAAGAAATTCACTTTAATCGTTCATATACCCATTATTAGCCTTATGATTCTATTATTATAAAAAGGGATTTTCCGCATCGGCCACTTCTTGCAAAATCACAATCGGATCTGATATCAGGCCAAATTGCTCGTCATCCGGATAAGTTACAGCTATTGTCGGTTTATTACCTGCATATGCAATCACACTAGCCATTGTATCCCATTTTGTACATAAAAAGAAATGTGCATATTCCCCTTGTTCAACTATCTTCAAATATGCCCCCATGTTTCCTTTTATTATCGTTGTATCTCTTATCCCTGTTTCATATTCATATTTTTCAAACGCATCCTTCATATGAATAGGTACAATACCATGCCATGTTCTTGATATCATCTTATTTTCATCACCTTCTTTGTGTTAATTAATGTTCTCATTATTAGCCTAACCTGTATTTGAATAACGGGAAGTTTCTATTTCATGAAGATACATTATAAACATAATGGGCAATTCAAAGTTCCTCAAAAAGGGCGAACTAATATAGATAATGTGCAGCTTTTTAAATTTTTATTTCATATTTTAAATTAAATTGCCTACAATATTTCCCATTATTATTCTTGCCGATTCTACTTGATTCATAGCAGAATCAAGTAGAATCGGAGGAAGATTTATATTAACCGTTCCCCAGAAATCTTGCCTATTTGAGCGGAGTTGCTACCTGTTTGTTTTATTTTTATTTCATCCATTGCGACACCTCCAGATTATTTCTTATATTGTATTACAAATACATACTCAAATCTAATATTTGCAAGCCGCTATAGTCCTCATTGACTTTATTGAATTCATGAAACACATCAAGCGGCATTTCGTCAAATGGTAACCATAAATAATCAGCGATAGTAATGTTATTACCCGTTGCACACCAAGCATTTATTACCGAAAGGTCATTTTTGTCCACGACAAGGCACTTTACAACTTGGCTTTTTTCATCTATATCCCATCCCATTTGTTTATATCGTTCGCGCATAGAATTATTTGCAGCAGTCAGTGCTTCCACTATTTCCGATGTGTTTTTAAAGATGGGCGATTCCATAGTTTGCAAATTTGCAAGAACACCATCAAGTTCTGAAATCGACATAGCCATACTGCTTATCCCTGTTGTCAGCAGTAATTTATAGTAATCCTCATCACCTTCATATTCTTCATCTTTGAGTTCTTGAGATGTCCATACCGCATCCCAAAATTTTTCTGTGTATAGATTATCAGGGATATTGTGTATGTTGTCAATATTTCCCAAATAAAAGCCTAAGGCATCGGCTTCGTTGGTTTCAATCTTTTGGCTTCTATCCTGTACACTTTCTTTATAGTAGAAGGGATTAAATTTATGCCCACCGGCTGCACCGACATGGCTATAAAGTGCTTGAATAACAAATTTATATCCGGGATTAAAATTCGCTTTTGTCAAAAAAGTGTCCGTTTCTTCAACCTGCAGAACAATGAAAGGAATATAGCCAAAACGTCGATTGTCCCATACCTTTACAAATTTTGCTTTCATATAGATTCCTCCGACACGAACAATTTATCATAATGTTTACGAATTGTGCTGCGGTATGGTTCGGATATCCACACCATTGTTGAATTTGGGGTCTGATACCCATAATTGAGAAGTTTTTTAGTTGCCGGGAAAAGGACTTTTCTCAAATTTGTAACATCCATACCTATTTCATTCGCCAAGTCAACATCAATCATTTTCCCTCGTTCAAATAATATTTTTAAAGCCGGAATCGATTCCTTATCAAAATAAAGTCGAATATTATTGTATATATGGTCGTTCATTGATGATGTCGCCTTGTTTTCAGTTTCTGCATAATCTATCTCCTTGGTATAGGCATCCAGAATGTCACGAACCATTGTAAAAAAAATCTGTAAATCGCAAACGACACATTCATATATTCTTTTGTCTGAATAATCTTTGGCCAAGCCAAGCATGCCGAGCGCAAGAAAAAATTCATTTGACTTTTCGTTATACTTGTAAACGCAGTCAATTGTATATAAGATTCGCGTGTGATAAAAAGAATTCAATTTCATAGAAATATCCGGGGATAAAACGAATAAATATTCCGCAAGGACAGCCAATGGATATTTTGCCGATAAACTATATTTCTGCCTTATTTCATCCAAGTCAAAACTACCCATGAAATCTTTGAGTTTGGAGAGCCATCCGAAAAAATCATTGCTGACAAGATGGCTATCATCATATATTGCTGGATTTTTAAGCAAAACCGTTCCAATCTTAGTAAAATAAACATTTATTGATTTACATAAACCTATAATCGTAGCACTATTCTCTATACTCATAAATGGTATCGCATC
>OMOF01000200.1 GCA_900290375.1 Candidatus Desulfosporosinus infrequens | reverse complement strand
GATGGACTAGTAGCTGCAGGTACAATTACTCAGGCACAAGAGGACGCTATCGAAAGCGCAATTACATCAACTACTTCTACAGTTGCTCCTAATTAACATTGTTGAGTATTGGGCAAGTTCTGTTAATTTGATTTATTACTAAAACAATTAACTTGCTAATCAGCCCACACCGAGCTATCATCACAACACCCGGACAATCTCTCGGGTGTTGTGGTTTTTTTATTAGAAATATGTTCCAGCAGACTTCACTTCTAAATAGCGACAGTGACGGAAAGGAGACACATGAAAAAAATACGAACAGTTCAAACAGCAGTTTTTGAAGAAAAGAAACTTAAAGTTTGCGCGTACGTTAGGGTTTCCACTGATCAGGCTGAGCAGAAAAATAGTTTTTCGGCGCAGATGGAACATTACACGGCCTATATTAAAAATAATCCGGCTTGGAACTTTGCAGGTATTTACGCTGATCAAGCACTATCCGGCAAAAACGCAGCAAAACGACCAGAGTTCATGCGGATGGTCAAGGATGCCGAGAATAAGAAATTTGACTTCATCATTACGAAGTCCATCAGCCGCTTTGCTCGTAATACTGCCGATTGTTTAGAAACCGTGCGTAAACTAAAAACCATTGGAATCAGTGTCCAATTTGAGAAAGAGTCAATTAATACTTTAAACGCCGAGAGTGAACTCATGCTCTCCATTCTAAGTTCGGTGGCAGAGGAAGAACTGGGGTCCATCTCGCAAAACATGCGCTGGGCCTATCAGCGACGATTTAAGAATGGGATATCTAAGATCAATACAACGAGGTTTTTGGGGTATGACAAAGGGAAAAACGGCAGCATGATTATAAATGAAGAACAAGCCACCATAGTCAGGCGTATATTCAAAGACTACCTTTCAGGCCTTGGCATTTCCAAGATCGCTCAAGGACTAGAGGTGGATGGGATTAGAAACATATCCGGTAACGTCAAATGGGCCATTTCTGCCATTCGAGATATCATAAAAAATGAAAAATATGTAGGGGATATGCTCCTGCAGAAAACGATCACTAAAGATTTTAAGAAGAAAAGAAACAAAGGCGAGGTGCCCATGTACTATGTCAAGGACTCCCACCCGGCCATTGTTTCAAGAGAGGACTTCGAGAAAACCCAGGAACTGATGGTGGAGAGGGCCGAGTCCAAGGGAAACGTTGAAGGCAACAGAGAAAAATATCTTAATAGGTACGCCTTCACCAGCACAATCGAGTGTGGACATTGCGGTAAAAGTTATAAACGGCATATAGACAATTGTGGGAATGTGGCCGAGTCAGTTTGTTGGGTTTGTAGTGCGTATATAATAGGAAGGAAAATTTCATGTAACGTTGGTAGAATCAAAGAAGAGACCATAAAAGGCTTGTTTGTGAGGGTGTTCAATCGGCTCAAAACTGAGCGCGTTAAGTTATTGGGTGATTATAGGGTAGAGTTGGAACGAGAAAAATTTACGGAGATTGACCAAGAGCGCATCGCGAAGTTGGATGAGGAAATTGAGAAACTCATCAAACAAGAACGGTCGCTCTTTTCAATAGAAGAAAAGGGTACAGACCATAAAGCTGAACACGGAAAACTCGTGGTCAGGTTGATCCAACTCCAAACTGAACGGGTCACCTGGATAGCAAAACTTGCAACCCAAGATACTCGAATTGCCAGAACTATAGAACTTGAAGCCATCCTTGAATCTCAGGGTGGTAAACTCTTGGAGTTCAACGAAGATTTGTATACCGCGATCATAGAAAAAATAGTTATTAAGGAACGCACCACATTGGAGTTTCATTTAAAAAACGGCCTTCGTTTTGAGGAACATTACACCTTAAAACGAGGCCGTGATTTATTTTAAGGGAGGTTGTTGAAAATGGCAAATGTGACAGTGATTCCAGCAAAACCAAGACAAGAATTACAAGGATTTGAGGCAACGGCAAAACTGAGGGTTTGTGCGTATTGTCGCGTGAGCACGGATAATGAAGAGCAGTTATCAAGTTACGAGGCTCAGGTGTCACACTACACAGACTATATAAAACGCAATCCTGAGTGGACCTTCGGTGGAATCTTTGCTGATGAAGGTATCAGTGGTACCAATACCAAGAAACGCGTGGAGTTCAACCGTATGATCGAGGATTGTATGGCCGGTAAAATCGACATGGTGATCACTAAATCCATCAGTCGGTTTGCGAGGAATACACTGGATACTTTGCAATATGTACGTCAGTTAAAAGAAAAGGGTATAGCCATATTTTTTGAAAAGGAGTGCGTAAACACACTCGACAGTAAGGGAGAGTTCCTGATTACTTTGCTTGGAAGTTTGGCACAAGAAGAGAGTTCGAATATTTCGCAGATCACTCGGATGGGGATTGTCTACCGTTTTCAGGAAGGGAAAGTCATTGTAAATCACAATAGATTTCTTGGCTATACGAAAGACGAAAATGGTGAGTTGGTCATAGTACCAGAGGAAGCAGAGGTTATTCGCCGGATATTTAAAGAGTTCCTTGAAGGTAAGTCTGACTTGAAGATCGCAAAAGGCTTAGAACATGACGGAATACTTACTGGTGCTGGAAAGACAACATGGTGGGCCAGTACAGTGAAGTCAATATTAAAGAATGAAAAATATATGGGAGAGGCTCTGCTTCAAAAGACGCATACCGTCGATTTCTTGGCTAAGAAACGGGTAAAAAATAATGGAATAGTTCAGCAATACTATGTAGAGGACTCCCACCCGGCAATTATTAGTAAGGAAGAGTTCGCTGCGGTACAGGCTGAGTTTGAAAGACGATCAAATATGCGGGGATATTCTAAGACGGGAAAAAGCGCCTTTACGAGTGAATATGCCTTCTCCGGGAAGCTTTTCTGCCAGAACTGCGGTTCAAAGTTTAGAAGAGCATCTTGGGGCACCGGGAAAAATAAGCAGTATGTGTGGCGATGCATAAACCGTGAGCAGAACGGAGTTGACAAATGCAGCACGAAAACGATCAAGGAGAAGGATTTAGAGCAGGCATTTTTACGGGTTATGAACAGGGAGCAGGGAGTTAAGGCTACTAAATTTGATGAGGAAATATTTCGTAGACTGATTGAGAAGGTCAAGGTACAGTCGATGCTTGAGGTGGTGTTTATGTTTAAGACTGGAGTTGAAGCGAGGGAGGTGTTTTAAGGTGAAAAGCCAGTTCAATTTGCACTAGCCAAAACTATGCTCATAACGATCGTTAGTTTGCTTGGGGCCTATAAATGTGCTACGTAAAGCACACTCTATGCTAGCCCGACTTTCCGCAAAAAAGGGCTAATCATCCTAACATATACCATTTTAGAGGGGTATCAAACCCTGAAACCCTTGGTACAGGCGGAGCTGTCTTCCAAAAGCTCAATGTAGTGCCGTAACAAAATTGACCCCCTATACTTTCCACCTTTGCCCAGATATACTAGAGAGAAAACGGTCTTTTGATGTGTAAAAGGTTGTAGTGCCAGAATTAAAATAAAGAAGTGAGATATAGCAGGGGTTTGAGCCGTGTTTAGCGGAAAGTCTGGCTAGTATTTAGGGTCAACCCACGATGACTATACCATGAAGGAAAACCGAACGGGACACATCTTCGATATCTCGTTAATTTTGGACTGCATAATGACCGGCCGTTACTTAAGCGTAACGTTCTGAGTTGTACCAATTTGCGTACCTACAGCATTAAAGAATTCGACTTGTACTATGCTACCTGATACTTGTGCTGGGTAGACCGTCATTGCGGTGCCTAGATTGGCTTTGGACGAGGTGGCTGCGCCATTCACATACACTTGGAACTGTGTCGCGGCAACAAAAGTTACGGGATTTGTGATGTTAATCGTTACTAAAGAACCCACAGTTGACGCACTTACTGTGGCAACTACATTATCACTGGTGCTTACTTCCGGCCCATCCCCGCTTGCAAAATGTTCAACATTTCCACTGGCATCTTTGTAGGTCACCGCAGGTAGAACCGAAAGATTTGTGAGTATAGCACCAGTGCTATTGTTAATCACATACCCGGCAAATGTTATGATATAAATTTCACCACTACTTACCACATCCTGCGTCACTTCAGCAGCATGAGTGGGGTTGTTAGCATATCCTAAATCCAAAGCCTGACCGTTACTGAAGATCACTGTGCCTACTGGAATGTTTCCTACTGGAACGGGAGCTACGATCTGCACTTTGTAAGTGACCGTCTGACCACTTTCGGTAATCGTCAGAACCTGGTTTGTTGCAGCTATTGTACTGTTGAAACCTGTTACATTTGCAGCAGTGATGCTCTCAACCTCTGTGCTTCCATCGCTGTATGTTCCTGTCACTACTAATCCAGTTATATCCAGACTATCACCAATGTTGTAGTTTAGCTTGGTAGCAGGGGTCGTTATGGCTATACTTTGCAGGGTTGCTTGTAATGTCACTGCACTGACTGGGTTTGATTGCAGTCCTTCGCCTGAAGTTCCTACAGCACTTACCTTGTAATAATAAGTTGTGTTTTGGGTTAAACCGGTGTCGCTGAATGAAGTAGTCGTGGGATTTGCTATTTGAGTATAAGATCCGGTTGAGCTTGTAGACCTGTATACCTTGTAAGAATTTGCTCCGCTAACCGCACTCCAGGTCATGTTTACTTGAGTCGTATTTACTGGCGTAGCTGTCAATCCCGACGGTGTAGCTACCGGCTCATCAACTGCAGTAGTACTTTGAAGGGTAGCTAACGCGTTGACAAGTTTATCTGCATCTACAGATCCCAAACCGGTTACCATATCATATCCTGGCAAACAAGAATATTCACCATTTGAGCCACTCGTGATATCATGAAATACAGATCCACTGGCTAAGGAATACAAGTCTGGGTTAGCTAATCCAATAGATCCCAAACCATTGTTCGAGCGGCTCTGATCAACTAAAGCAAATATAGCAGCCCATTCAGGAGTTGAAACACTAGTGCCTCCTATCTGCTCCCAACTTCCGCTGTAATAAATCGAGTATGCTGTGTTGGGGTCGGCATTTAAAGCTACATCAGGGATCATTCTGTAAGAGCTATTGGCGAGGGTTGTTCCTGGTTGCCAGGAAGGCTTAAGAAAAACAGAACTAACGCCACCACCGCTGCCACTCTGAGTGAGGTTACTGTAACTCCAACCTACTTCACTAGAAATCTGACCAGAACTGCTACTTATACTCATAGTTGTTCCGCCAACAGCAGTAACGTAGGGATCGGTTGCTGGATAATTTATTTCACTACTACCATCATCCCCGGACGCTATCAAAAATGTCATGCCCTTGGCGGCACCTGCTAGAAACAAGCTGTCCATAGCGTTGAGTTGGGACGGAGTATACTCACTTTCATCCAGACCCCAGGAATAACTTACAATGTTCGCCTTTCCATCATCAACAATTTGCGTAAATTCGTCTGTTTCAGTCGTTGAGTCTGAGTTATCTCCATCGTACACCAATAACTGCGCCCCTGGAGCACTAGACAAAGCAGACTCTATATCCAGTGTGGTTTCCTCGGACCCGGATTTGCTACGTTGGGGGGTACCGTCTATTGGTATTAAGCTAATTGGGTTTGTAGCAGTAATCCCAAAATTGTTCAAAAAATAACTAATATCACTTTGGTTGTAAGAATAGTACGCCGCAATAGCCAGGTTAACGCCTTGACCATTAAGATGGTTGGCGTAGGCAGACGTAAAATCATAGGCTTTTTGGATTTGCTGAGGGGTGAAAGCAGCCGTTCCATTTGACGAATCTGCTATCGAAGATTTTAGTGGTATGTTGTTAAGTCCGTCAATGCTTTCGATGAATCCGGCTATATCTGATGGCAGTTGTGGTTCCGAGCTGTTAGCGAAAAACTCTGTACCGTTCTGAGTGTAATAACTTAACGTTACATTAAAGGCATTTTCAATAGACTGCGCCGAACCTTGAACCTGAATTGCCATACGACTGTTATATGTTTTAGTAATCTGCAATCCGCTGCTCTTTAAAAAATCAATGACCTTACTATGTGAAGTTTCGTCGGGCAAATAGCTGTTCGCCAAATCTTGATCACTCACAACCCTGCCATATGTACCTTGCGAATGTGCTAAACCGATTTTCTGTTTTAAAGTGTCTTTGTTGCGCATCTTAAGTGAAATGGTTATATTCAATAGTTTGTCAGGTTCTACATCTCCAGTTTTGATAACATCGCTCTGGCTAAGCAAAGGGGTAACGTCACTTACTGCCAGTGGAACATAGGTCTGGTTTTGAGTTGTGTCGGCAAATGCAGGGTGTACGATCATAAGAAAATTGATTAATAGTGTTATAATGGTCAATGCTTTTTTCATTTTCCACACTCCTTCACTTATAAATACGGTTAATGCTAGCCTGCTATTTATTTTGAGTCGCTTCACTTCACAACTACCCATTTTTATTTTAATAATTACTATTCTATGTTAAACTAAAAAAACCTTTGTCAAAATATACCCTTGGATACCCTTGGATCTTATAACCCATATTATAACCAAATAGCGCCAGCATCTTTATCGATAGAATGCTGGCGCTATTGTTTATTGAACTCGTAAATCCATGTGTTTACGTCATTTGGTTGGCACCGTACGCCTGCATAGCTGCTGCAAATGTAGAATTAATAGTGTTTTCTTGAATTTGTGTAATTGATCCATTAGATACTAAGCTATCCAATGGATTTGTACTAGCTGTACTGGATTGAGATTGCGTAGCTGATTGAAATGCAGAGATGATGGTATTTGCTTGATCCTGAGTTATCGTTCCAGCAGTAACTAAACTATCTAATGGGCTAGACTGGGATGAACTTGAACTGTTAGTGTCAGTAGTAGGCTGGGACGAACTTGAACCGCCATGATGACCGTGATGACCATGATGACTAGCCTTTAAAGTGTTGGTAACTGCACTTGCTTGAGATTGTGTTATTACTCCACTAGAAACTAAACTGCCCAATGGACTTGTCGTAGCGGTACTGCCTGTTGTAGCTGTGTTACTTGTCGTAGCGGTACTGCCTGTTGTCTGCCTGTTGTAGCTGTGTTACTTGTCGTAGTAGTACTGCCTGTGCTGGATTGTGCTTGCATAGCAGCTTGCAATGTACTATCAATAGCGGTTTCT
>OMOF01000076.1 GCA_900290375.1 Candidatus Desulfosporosinus infrequens | reverse complement strand
AATTGAATATCGGGCCAAAGGTATTTACATGGATCGGTATGATGGTGATCAGCTCTTTGAGGCACTGGGACTAAAAATTCGTAGCGGTACCAGTTTAGATGAATTGGAACGAATGCAATTGGCGTTTCTACCTCTGATGAAGAGCTCTCACTCAAAGCAAGAACGGGCGATTGAAACAATCGAATTAGCTGGCATGATCCTTGATGAAACTCAGAAGACATTCCTGACAGGTTGTGTAATTGCTATCTCTGATAACTTTATTGATCGTGAATACACACGAAAGATACTGGAGGTGTTAAGAATGAGCAAAGTTTTACGAGCGTTGGAAGAAGAGGCAAAAGACGAAGGCCGCGTAGAAGGCCGCGTGGAAGGTAGTCTAGAGGCAATGAGAGTAGCGGCAAAGAAGCTACAGCTTAAAGGTATGAGTATAGAGGAAATAGCAGAAATCACGGGTTTGCCTATAGAAGAAATCCGAAAACTGGGTGGACTGAACTAACCGACCCTGATATAAGTAAGCGCTTAATAAACAGTTGCATTGCTCGGCACAATCCCTCCCTCCCTCCTGGTCGGGTCGTATTCGTATTCGCGGCAGGTTCCTGTACTCGCCGGAACGGCTCCCGGTGGTCCCCGTTCCGGACAGGTTCCAGGTACTTCTCTTTTCTTTGAAATATGGGAAGGAATGAAAAGTTATGGCTATAAAAAAGCTCGTGCGCTTTGACTGGGCTATGAAATATATACTGCGTAATAAGGCTAATTTTGATGTGTTTGGAACTACCATAAATAACCTGTAAAGCATAATACAAAAAAGGGTTTTGTGCCTGTCACAAAACCCTTATGATTGTTCTGTTTTTAATTTAGTTATCCGTTGTAATGACTTGGAGTAGTTCATTTAAAACTTTATCGGTATCATCATAGGGTACTTGGCAGGTACCAACGACCTTATGGCCTCCTCCACCATACTTTAACATTAGAGACCCTACATTAGTTTGTGAAGTGCGATTAATAATGCTATGTCCAACTGCAAAAACACTGTTTTGCTTATTTCGTCCATCGATGATCCAGATGGAAATATTTTGAGCTGGATAAAGTGAGTAAATCAAGAACCGGTTACCACTGTAAATGGTTTCTACATTTCTTAAATCTGTTATTATTGCATTAGCTTTGGTTTTTGTATGTTCTTGGATCATTTGGGTAAACAATTCGGTTTGTGAGAAGTAACGTACGACTCGTTCTTGTACGTCCGGGAGAACGAGGATTTCCTGAATCGTCATATTTCGACAGTGTTCAATCATGTCATCCATAAGCTGATAATTACTAATCGAATAGTCTCTGAAACGCCCAAGGCCGGTTCGGGGATCCATGATAAAGGCTAGTAAAACCCATCCTTGGGGGTGGAGAACTTCTTCGGCTGTAAATTGAGCGGAATCTGCTTTGTCGACAGCGTCCATCATGGCTTCTAAGTGCCTGAATTTTCCCTTGCCACCATAATAATCGTATATTATCCGAGCTGCACTCGGAGCGGGACGACTGTCCCCTTTAAATCGACCTTTCAAATCGAGTCTTTCCTGTTCGCTAGAATGGTGATCAAACCATAAACCACACCCTTCGACGAAAGGAACGTTAGCCAGAATATCATTTGCGGTAATTTGAACAAGACCATCTTGAATATCTTTAGGATGTACAAATTGCCTTTCGGTAATTATACCAACTTCTTTAAGAAGAACAGCACAAGCTAGGCCATCAAAGTCTGAGCGAGTTACAAGTCTCATGTATTGGTCTCCTTTCGACAAAATTATAAAACTGATTCTCAGCGCAGGTAGGGTAGTTATGTTTCTATAATATCATAATTCTACAAAAGACGTCATTTTCCTCTTGTTTTGGTAATGAAATTTATTAGGTCGTAACAATATTTTTTTAAAAAGACCCTTTTAATTTCACCTTTCTCGTGTTATACTTCGAGTATATCTTACATATGTTAGCGATAACGGCAAACTTAGTGAAAACTAAGGACGCAAAGCTATGGGTCTTCCGGCGAAAAGCTGATGACTGCCAAGCTACCGAACAACAGCCTGCATCGCTTTACCTCTTGAGGTTTAGCGATTTTATTTTGTTTAAGGATTAAATGAAATTTAAGGAGATGACGATTGAAATGATGAAATTTATACTTTTATATTTGTTCATTATGGCAATAATCTTAATATTTAACTACGGTGCACATTCTGGAGAAAGAATGGAAAATGAATTACAAGAGCGTGAAATAGATAGTTCTCCTAAAAAGAAATCTCTGAGGAGGAGTAATGAGCACATCTATTCCGGCAGAATTACTCATGGTACCATCTAGCAATAACTTAAAGGAAATATAAAGGAATACAGAAAGACCATCAAGAAAGAAAAGAAACTGTTGTTTAAAAACTTCATATTGT
>OMOF01000151.1 GCA_900290375.1 Candidatus Desulfosporosinus infrequens | reverse complement strand
CTCGATTTTATTGTATTGGAGGAGAAAAGGATGAGTGAAAAATTTGGTAATAATCTAACTGTTGGAAGTATACCACGACATTTACTGATATTTTCAGTGCCTATGTTAATTGGTAATTTGATTTATACTGGCTATAGCCTAGTAAATACCATTTGGGTTGGAAATATTGTTGGCGAAAATGGGGTCGGAGCAATAGCTGTCAGCATTCCTATAGTATTAATAATGTTTGCTATAGTTTCGGGTTTGACTTTAGCAATATCAATTTTAGTTTCACAATATTATGGCGCTAAAAATTATAAGATGGTTGAAAAAGTTGTTAATAATTCCATTACGATTACATTAATTATTGGAACCTTCTTAACTTTTTTGGGAATAATTTTCAGTGATCACTTCTTAAAACTAGTTGGAACACCTATCGATATTTACGCAATGGCCTCAGGATATCTGAAAATAAGCATAGCAGGATTTCCATTTATGTTTTTTGCATTTTTAATAATTTCGATGCTTAGAGGCATAGGCGATACTGTGACTCCTATGATATTTATGGTAATAAGTATTGCTTTAAATGCTATTTTAGACCCTCTAATAATCATTGGAGTTGGCCCTTTCCCAAAACTAGGATTAAACGGGGCTGCTTATGCTTCACTTATTGCACAGGGAACTGCAGTGCTGCTGGCCCTCGTCTATTTAAAGCATAAGAATCACTTAGTTATAGTTGACCCGAGAAAGTTTATATTCGATAAGCAGTTAAGTTTATTAATATTTAAAATTGGTATGCCTTCAGTTATTCAGCAATCCCTAGTTGCTATTGGCACTATATTCATTACATATTATGTAAATCAGTTCGGTCCAGCGGCGACAGATGCTTTCGGTGCGGCACTGAGGGTTGAACAAATTGCTGTCATACCCGCCTTTTCACTTAATATAGCTGTAGCTGCTCTAACAGCGCAAAATCTAGGTGCCAATAAGCCCGAACGAATCAAGGAAGTGTTTAAATGGGGTATTATTTATACTTCCATAATAACTGTTCTAATTTCCATTTTTGCGGTAAGCTTCCCAGAAGTTATTCTTTCAACCATGGGATTTAATAGGAATTCTGCAAGTTTTGAGATAGGAGTAACGTATTTAAGGATAGTAGGTGCCTCTTATATATTATATGCTATAATGTATGTCGCAAATGGAATTATCAATGGAGCAGGGCATACAATAAAAACAATGCTAATCTCACTTTTTTCCTTATGGGTTATAAGAGTTCCTCTGGCGGCGGTTTTATCAAAAACGTCAATGGGGATTATAGGAATCTGGGTAGCGATTGTGATAAGTTATGGGGTTGTAATGGCGATAAGTTTAATCTACTATTTCTCTGGCAGTTGGAAAAGAAATGTTGTAAAGACTTACATACAACCCGAGCCGGAATTTGAATAATAATGTTATTGCATGAAGTCCTCACCTGATTAGTTAGGTGAGGACTTCATGCTTTTTCATCGCAAAAACTCTAAAAAATGGAAAGATAAAGTTATTTTACCAAACCTTTATCTTTCCATAAT
The DNA here is from genome assembly GCA_900290375.1 of Candidatus Desulfosporosinus infrequens. Classification (GTDB taxonomy): domain Bacteria; phylum Bacillota; class Desulfitobacteriia; order Desulfitobacteriales; family Desulfitobacteriaceae; genus Desulfosporosinus; species Desulfosporosinus infrequens. Next base: position 3,360 of record OMOF01000151.1, on the reverse strand, counting down.
CTGATATTTACAATGCTATGTTATGATGATTTTGAACTCAAGATCAGGTTCTGACCAAGTCAAGGATGTTGAAAAATATCAAATATCAAAGGGGAAATTAAAATGTCAAAAGAAAGTGTTTTCCAAGTTATTAAAGAGAGTATAGTTGATATCTTACCAGAGATTTCAACAAATCAAATTGAAATCGCCCTAAGCTTACAGGATCTTGGAGCCAACTCCATCGACAGAATGGACATTATTATTAGGTCTATGGAGAGTCTTGGAGTGAAAATTCCCTTGGTTGAATTGGCACGAGTTAGTAACATTCAAGGGTTGGTAGATCTTTTCTATGAAAGGGCCAGAGCATAAATTTGAACAAGGAGAGCAAAATGAAGGAACGAGTCGTAGTAACCGGTATGGGGGTTATTAGTTCCATCGGCAAAAACATCAATGAATTTACGGCCTCATTGAAGGTGGGACGGAGTGGAATAGGGCGCATTTATAATGCTTTTGACCCACCGATTTCAGTAAGTATTGCAGCTGAAATCCAAGGTATTTCTTTTGACGCTTATTTAGAAGGCTGCGCATATTCTACTGAAATACCGCCAGGATTTACGAACGAAGTAAAACAATGCGCCAGGCGTGCTCCTTTTGCTGTTCAGGGCTCGATCACTGCAGCAATTGAAGCGTGGTCACATGCACAGCTTTTTAAAAACACACTTGCTCCAGAACGAGTGGGAATCATTATCGCTGGAAATAACCTCACAGAGCATTATCAATACGGACTATATGAAAAATTTAAGCAAACGCCAGAGTATCTATCACCTACCTATGCGCTCCATTATTTGGATACAGACCAGGTTGGAATCTTAAGCCAGATTTTTAAGATTCGTGGGGAAGGGTTCACGGTTGGGGGAGCGTCCGCTAGTGGTAATATCGGAATTTTGAAAGGGTTTCAACTGATTCAATTGGGATTGGTCGATGTCTGTATGGTAATTGGCTCAATGGCCCATTTATCTCCCATGGAATTGCAGGGGTTTTACAATATCGGTGCGATGGGCGGGAAACGTTTCATCAATGAGCCAGAAAAGGCTTGCCGGCCATTTGACCGGGAACATGAGGGATTTATTTACGGTCAAGCAAGTGGATGTTTAGTCTTAGAATCATTTAAATCTGCATCTGCCAGAGAGGTTTCTAAGTTGGCAGAGATTTCAGGGGGAGCATTGGTTCTTGATGGAAACCATCTGTCGGATCCAAATGAGGCGGGTGAAATCAGAGCGATGGAAACGGCGTTGAATCAAGCTCTAATTGACACATACGACGTTAATTACATCAATACTCATGGAACATCGTCTCCAAAAGGTGATGAAATAGAATTAAAAGCCATCCGTAAAGTGTTTAAAAGGAAAACACTAGATATATGGATTAACGCTACAAAAGCCCTGACGGGACATTGTCTTTACTCTGCCGGAGTGATTGAGGCCATTGCAACGATAATCCAAATGAACGAAGGATTTGTCCACCCAAATATAAATTTAGATAATCCCATTGAGTCTGACTTCAAGTTTAGTGGTAAGGAGTTAACTAAAGCTAGTATTCCCATTGCACTAAGTAATTCCTTTGGGTTTGGAGGTATAAATACTTCCATAGTATTGCAAAAGGTAAAGTAAAAAAGAAGAATCCGCTTCAAAAAAATTAAAAAGTGAGGTTTTTAAAATGAAAATTCTTTATTCATTGATTGGAATTGTGACAGCTTTGCTTTTAATATTCACCATGACCTGTGGCCTATGGATAAAGTCTACTCAGTCAACAGATCCAGGATCACTACGTTTTCATATCACAATAGGCATTTCGTCTGTGATTTTCGGCATAATTTCTGTCGGTTTGCTCATATTTCAAGTATTTAAACAATAATAAAGGTTATTTCGTTTCTACGTAGTTACTAGTCCCTCTAAAAGCAAGGGTATTTTCGAAGATGTCACGGTGCTTAGCGTGAATGGTGCGCGGTTAAACCTAAGAATCATCTAAACAATTCTTATCGGTGATAACCTTTTCAGAATAGGTAGTAGCTTGTAATAAAGGAGTAGTAACATGTTAGTAAAGGAATACAAAAATTTAGGTAAAAATACCCCAGAATCTATGCTTAAGGCAAAGGACCTATCCGTCATTGGAACAGATATCGCCATTATTGGAATGGCGTGCCGCTTTCCAGATGCCAGTAATTACCGGGAGTTCTGGAACAATTTAGAACAGGGTGTCAATTCAATAAAAGAAATAACCGCAGAGCGCTGGGATGTAAAACAATTCTATTCTACCAATATCTCTGACCCAAACACTAGTATTAGTAAGTGGTGTGGTTGCCTTGATCAAGTTGATTACTTTGATAATCATTTTTTTAATATTTCTCCTCGCGAAGCAACTGTGATTGACCCTCAACAAAGGCTAGTGTTGGAAGAGGGATGGCACTGCATTGAAGATTCAGGAGTTTTATTAAGTGACTTACAAAGAAAGACTACTTCGGTTCATGTAGCCGTTTCATCTAATGACTATGGACAGAGGGCATATTCTTTGCAAGGGGATACCGACAGTTATACCAATTTAGGGAATTATAAATCCATTATACCTAACAGATTATCGTCCATGCTGGGCTTTACCGGCACAAGTATTGTTGTTGACGCGGCATGTGCATCGGGGTTGGTAGTTGTTCACGAAGCGAAAAGGTTATTGTTAACTGGGGAAAGCGATTATGCGCTTGCTGCCGGGGTTAGTCTGGTGCTGCATCCCGGAAGATATATTTCATATTCGAAATCGAGAATGCTAAGTCCCGAAGGGCAGTGCAAAACATTCGATGAAGGTGCCGATGGATTTGTACCGGGCGAAGGGGTGGGAGTGCTGCTGCTCCAGAGGCTTCAGGACGCGATTAAGGATAATAATCATATTTATGCAGTCATTAAAGGCTCGGCAGTTAATCATACCGGATTTTCAGTATCACTAACAGCTCCTAAAGTAGAAGCTCAGAGGGATTTGATTTTGGCAGCTTATAATGATGCGGGGTTTAGCCCTGAAACTGTAGGATATATCGAAGCACATGGTACAGGGACTTCGTTGGGAGACCCGATTGAAGTTGAAGCATTAACACAGGCTTTCCGAAGATATACAGACAAAATGCAATATTGTAAAATTGGTTCGGTTAAGTCCAATATCGGCCATCTTGAGGGAGCGGCCGGTATCGCAGGAATAATTAAGACCATTCTAATGGTCATGAATCGTAAAATACCCCAGACATTAAATATTAAGCGTTTAAATCCAATCATTGAAATAGAGAACACACCTTTTGTTGTCTCCACTGAATTGACTGATTGGGAATCGCTACAAAAAGGG
>OMOF01000528.1 GCA_900290375.1 Candidatus Desulfosporosinus infrequens | reverse complement strand
ATTGCAACTGATAATCAGTATCATTTATTTATAATGTGATATTAACATTTTAATTCAAATGAGTCAATGGATAATTTTACATTCAATTTATGCAACCAACTCCTATTATTTTATGATTATTCAGTAAAAGTAATATAATTTTTATGATGGTTTAGACGATGTATCTGGTGGATATACCTTTCGTCAGGGAATGGAACTATTTATGCGTAGTTATGAAATGAGGTGTCCAGGAGAAGCTCTTTAGTCGGATAGGACTCCCTTAATGGATAAATCAAAGCTTGAATTTAAAGATACCAGTGAATAATCCCTACTGCGGCAGTTCGCCTCTCCAGAGACACACTGGTTAACACGGATAAACAATTGACCAGTTATCTCCTCCATCCGCCGTCCTAAGAAGCACTGGCTTTCCATCATTGGAGATCAATAATGCCCATCCTATCTTGTTATTTATGAAGTCAAGTTCTGTTACATCCAGCCCCTGATCGAGAAAATGGTTCAAATTCTGGTCGAGTTCGATGCTAGTCCAAGTTTTGCCCCCGTCAGAGGTACGATAGAGCTCTTTCTTGGTCGAAGTCTTCCACTGCCAGTTCCAGCCATTGTAAGCATCTGTGAAATCTACGATGCCTTGGAACTGTAGAGGCGTCCTGCTTTGCCACGTTTGTCCGCCGTCCTGCGTGGTGTATAAAATAGTTGCGCTGTTGCCTTGGCCGTTCTTTGGCACATATATCGCCGTCAACAGGCCTTCATTGGTCGAGAAGAACACCGGGGAATCGCTAATACTGAGTTCACCACTCTCGTAACCAACCGGAAGTTTTAATTTCTGCCTCTGCCAGGTGATGCCTCCATCTTGCGTCCGGTAGAGCAACTGGATAGAAGGATCGAGCCGCCCAACCAGCCAACCGGTTTTTGGATCACGAAAACTGATCTCCCCTCCAAAAGGAAGGCTATTATCCTTAACAAGGCCATAAACGCTGGCGATCTGGGTCCAGGTAATACCGCCATCGATGGTTTTAAACAGCTCCGCAGGGCAATTATGCTGGCTATAAACAGTCATCAACCATCCCTGCCGGGAATCAGCGAAAGTAATCGTACCCCAATAAAATGGACCTCTGTTTTTGACTCCTTGCGGCAACTCGGTCTTTTGCCAGGTCTGACCGCCATCGGTGGTGTGAAAAACCAGGATATGAACCTTTTCCTCATTTCGCGATGAGATTGCTACCCACGCCTGATTGGCATCAACAAAATCCTCAATTAGCCCGAAAGCTTCTCCCGTGTCAACCAATGGTGTAACCGCCTGCCACGAAAAACCGCCGTCAGTGGTCCTGAGAACGTCTCTGTTGTTTGATGCCCAGCCCGAGGTCTCACTGAACATCTGGATTGAAGTAAATTGCCAAATCCTATTAGCGTTCTCCGTTTTGTTACCACTTGCCTTCGCCTGATCAAATGTCTGTTTACTCGTTACATTCCGCAAGCACCCTACCGAAAGGAGGAGGGCAACCGTTAAGAAGACGTAAATGAGGGATGTTTTTCTTGACAGAACACACCACTCCTATCGTAGTCTTGACACTAAATCTATATCGACTCACAACCGAGATATTCACATATAATTCAGGAGTAACGGTATTATTCAAAATACGTCTTATCATGATTTCTAAATGTTTATCTTAAATTATTCCATTCTTCTTAAGACAAAACCAAATATTAATCACATATGCGACACTTGTTACTAAAATCATTCCTAAAATTAGTGGAGTAGTTATTGGGGTAGAACGCTTTTTAATCACGTAAAGTATAATGCCATCATTTAATGCAATAACTAAGACACCTCTGATTATNNTAACCTTAAACCTCCTTTTGAAGATGCATGACCTATTATTATAATTTTGCAAATGAATTCATTCGATAATCCTCTGCTAGGATTCAATAAGTTCCCTAAATACTCCTGCCATAAATACAAATAACCGACAAGATATTTCCAGAACATCGTCAAGAATATTCTGGCAGAGTTTGGGGATAAGTGGTCAAAGAAAATTATAATGTCTCATGCTTTAAAACGCCCTTTTTTACAAGTTGGAAAATTGG
>OMOF01000696.1 GCA_900290375.1 Candidatus Desulfosporosinus infrequens | reverse complement strand
ACCCCTTCTACCATTAATTCAAGTTCATGTTCTGAGTTTCGATTGTCCATCCCATTTATAACAGAACCTGGAGAACCGTGAACGCATAATATACTTGTTCCCATTAAATCAACAGCGTGTTCAGTAGGCAAAGCAATAATAAACTCAATCTCTTCTTCGGAAAGTCTTTGTTTTGCAAACAGATAATATTCTAACCACCCTTTTTCTCTTTCTGTTTTTGGTTCCCAGTTATTTGCTAATTCTTTGAACCACAAGTCAGTATTTCCATTGATCCAGCACAAAGGTTTGATACCTTTGACCATATGGATAACTGAAGCAGGGTCTGGTCCCTTCATTAACAAGTCACCCAAGATTATGAATTGGTCAATTGACCGACCCTTTATATCTGTTAATACTTTATCGAGCGCACAACTATTACCATGAACATCTGCGATTACGGCTATCTTCACTAATTTTCCCCTCGCTTTCAATGTGATAGGTATGCTAGCGATCACACAATCATAACTTTACTGCTCGATCCTGATCAAGTTCTATGGCCTTAGACAATGCAGCGATAACCTCCCGTATTTGTGCCTCATTCGGTTCTTTTATAATGTATTTTTGGATGAGTGCAACAATCTTGAAGACTACCTTCAGGCGGTTTCGCTGTGAACCCCAGTTAAAGATCTCATAACCAACCGACATGGACACTAAATACAGGAGCAACGAGATTTGATATAACCCGTAGGCCAGTAATTCTAACTTGGGTTATTTTTAACGAAATTCTTCCACTGTATCTAGGATTTCCTGGCCTTTTACTGATAATCCTTCGATAAACGTCAAAAATTGGCTAACCTCATTACTCATACTAGTCATATCACTCTCTAGGATAACAGAAACTGCATCCATATTCTCAATCAAAACTAACATAGTGTGTTCATCGTTGATGGTTGATTTTACAACTATATTAGATTTTTCAGCCAGTTTTTGTACCTCTTTAGCCACAACAGAGAAACCCAGCCCATGTTCCCCCGCTCTTGCCGCTTCAATCGAAGCGTTCAGTGATAAGAGGTTTGTTTGGCTTGAGATATTAATTATCTCGCCTGATGATGCACTGAAATTATCTATCTTTTGTTTCATCTGATTTACACTGTCTCGGAACGTAGAGGCTGTTAACAGAGCATCATTAACTTTATTTGCCATTATGTTCAGCTTTGCAGCACTCTCCATATTGGCACTGGCTATCTCAGATACAGAAGTCCTTATAATTTCAGCGTTTTGTTTTAGATTCTCAGCATTAGCTAGTCTCTCTTCACCCAGCTGTTTCAAATCATTCAAAACCTGATGCATAGCATCATTTTTATCGGTTTGCTCCAGCATAGCTGCTTTTCTCGTAAAGTCGATGCAGTTAAACGAAACATTTTCACCGTTAAAAATAGCTTTCGCCATATCATTGCAAGTATTGCAACCACAAGCAGTGCAGTTAATATTTTGGGATTGCTTGTCGGTTTTAAACATGGACGCGAAGATGGTATCGTAATCTTTGGAAGTTAATTCTTTTGACTGAGTGACTACTCTATCAGTATGATATGTTCGGTAGAAATCAGCAATATTCAGATTTTTGTCAAAGTATTCAGCCATCCAAGCAACTCTCGTTTTTTTACGGAACCACTTGCCGATTTTGTTGGAAAGTTTCTCTTGCTTCATTTTATTAAATTCACTATCAATATCATCGATTGCTTCGTCCGATATACAGGATGCTGTGCCAATGTTACAACCATGTGAGCAATTTAAGATATCAACAAGTAAGGGAACGGGTTTTTGCTTGGCAACTCGGTCGCTATAAGTATTTAAATAGTGATAGGCTGACTCTTGTCCCTCTACTTGTTTAACCCAAGCTCCAGGAACATATGCCTCAACATTTTCTTTTAATCCACCTGGTCTACTAAAGAGGTAACCGAGTGAACAAGGGATATCGTTAAATTTCTTTTCTTCGTATTTATTTAAGCTAACGTTATTCTCACTCAAATAGTTGATTAACGATTTATATGTCACATTGTATTTAATCAGATTGTAAGTGCTTTCAAATTCGCTTTTCTTGGCAATACAGGGAGACAACATGGCTATATCAGAAGTGTCTTTGAGATAGTTCTTCACATAGATAGCCGTACATAACATAGGACTATGAACAGGGGACAACTGTTCTAAAAGATTCGGTTTAAATCTTTCGATATAATTCACAATAGCGGGACAAGGCTGTGCAATCACTGTTGTTAGCTTTTTCTCAGTAATGATCTTTAAATAAGCCCAAGTACATATATCCGCGCCAAACGAAACATCATAGATTAAATTGACTCCCAACGATTGAAGATAACCAAACAATCTCTTATATTCAGGAATATTTGTTCGTATAGCAGGGGCCGTAAGAATTGTCAGCTTTCGTCCCTGTTTCAAGTCAGTGAAAAATATTTCAGTATCGTCTAAATAAGTTCGAGCCTCGTGGTCACAAACTTGAATACATTTTCCACATTCAATACACTTTTTAGGGTCAATAGTTACTTTAATTTTATTATCTAATAAATATGCTGAGTTTGCATTGACTGGACAAACTCGAATACACTTATTACAGCCTTGACACTTTTCTACATTTGTATTGATGTGAATATTAAGCACTATTAGATTGCCCCTTTATTGTTAAATTGTTAAAAGATAAAGATAATATTTTCACTAAATGACATTTCATATAATTTAAAGTGTTTATTGTCATTATAGCATTTATCATATTATATCAATTGAGTGGATATTGCTATATAAACATGCTTCTCATCCTTGGTTGCCCATTCTCTTTAAATTAATTAAGNNGTCTTGACACTTTATTCAGTGAGTTTCCTTACCTTACCTGATCCGCAACCACCACAATCCGACTATCCTGATTTGCCATTTCTGCCATCCAAGTGGTTCGTTCTGTTTGAAGCTGGGTCAACCTAACCATGATTTTTTCGTGTAATCATTCATCAACTTAACGCGCTCAGTTTTGAGCCGGTTGAACACCCTAACAAACAGGCCTTTTATGGTCTCTTCTTTGATCCTACCGACATTACATGAAATTTTCCTTCCTAATTACAAATAAAAAACATCACAACACCCGATTAATTGTCTGGATATTGTGATGATAGCTCTGTGTGGGCCGATTAGCAAGTTAATATTCTTATGTTTTCCGTATTTGATTTTTATCTTGTGATAGCCCCTTCGCTTCATTTGTTACTCTGTTCTATTTTTAGGACAGCAATCACCACCCATCGCGCTAATGAAGCTAATCCGATCATGAGCGCAAAACTATAGGAGTAATGCCAATTATAAAACTTTAGAAAGCCGAGCGTTATTAATATTGGAAAGAATACAAAAGAGATAATTCCCGTGGTTACTACAGTCCATACAAGGAATTTCTTCCATGAGTGGCAATGCTGATAAACTACCATCAAAGTAAGCGGTGTCAAAGTGAAATCATGCAGAAACGGGCTTGGAAAGAGAGGTGTCTCGCGAATATTATAACTCCAAAGGGTTGCGTCAGTCCCTGCAATATCCATCACAATCCTTCCTACTGCTATAA
>OMOF01000294.1 GCA_900290375.1 Candidatus Desulfosporosinus infrequens | reverse complement strand
TCTAAAATTGCCCTTACTCGGTCGTTATCCTTAACCTTTTCAAGACCTTCTTGTAATGAGCTCTTTATTTCTTCGTCAATAATAAAATCTTTCGCCAAATATTCTCTCATTTCTATTCCTCCAATTTTTTAGTTAAGGCAGATTTAACATTTACCCCTTTAATTTTCCCTAAACCCTGTTAGCGCTTGCAAATTCTTCAATGACGATGCCTATAACGACTATTCTCTTATCCATGTTTCCTCCACATAAAAAAACCTTCTACAAAAGTAAGAAGGCTCCTCAGCAATAACCTTCTCCTTTTGCTCAGAATAATCCTTACAATCAGGTAATAGTTTTGTGGGATCCACTCTGCCGGATACCTCTGGCAGAACAGATAAATCCACTCTTGTATGTAATTTTCAGGGAAGGAACCACAAAGACTATGTTCCTTGTGGTTCCTAAAGGCAACACCTTTTTTAATGACTAGATTTTCTTTCGTCCCGTATAGCTGGTATGCAGCAATTGATGAGCTTTCTTGCCATAGGGTTCACCTAAATAGTCTTTATACAGACCAATGATCGCCAGATTTTCATGCGACTTGCGCAAGGGTTTGGAGCGATCTTCGCGGTAAATAGCTGCAGCTCGGGCTTTAAGAATCTCCATGTTGCCATGGTGATAGGGTTGTCCACCGCCGCCGATACACCCACCCGGACAGGCCATAATCTCAATCACATCATAATTGATTTCACCGGCTTGTATTTTNNACCCAAACCATGGATGACGGCAATCCTATAATCGCGACCCGCGATCGGAATGACCGCCTCCTTGATTCCATCCATTCCCCGCAGAGCCTCAAACTCCACTTTCTCTAGAGTTTCACCAGTTAGCACCTCGTAAGCTGTCCGCAAGGCCGCTTCAAGCACTCCGCCTGTCGCTCCAAAAATGACGGCAGCCCCTGTTGATTCACCTAAGGGATGATCGAACTCTTGATCCTTAAGATGATCAAAATGAATGCTGGCTTCTCGGATCATACGCGCTAGTTCGCGTGTGGTGATGACGATATCTACATCCGCGGTTTCTGCACCTTGTGCGAGTTCAGGACGAGCCGCTTCATATTTTTTCGCGACGCAGGGCATCACAGAAACAACGGTAATCTTTTTAGGATCAATGCCCAACGTTTTAGCATAATAACTTTTAATTAAAACCCCTAACATTTGATGAGGAGATTTACAAGTTGAAGGAATGTCTAAGAGATCCGGGAATTGATGCTCGAAGAATTTGACCCAGGCGGGACAGCAACTCGTCAGCAGCGGNNTCGGTGAACTAGCTCGGTTGCTTCTTCCATAATCGTCAAGTCANNAAAATCTGTATCAAAAACGCGGTCAAAGCCGAGCCGTCTCAAGGCAGCTACCATTTTTCCTGTGACAATCGTCCCCGGTTCTAAACCAAAGCCCTCTCCTAAAGCGACCCGTACAGCTGGTGCCGTTTGTACGACGACAAATTGGTTGGGATCATTGAGTGCCTTCCAGACTTTGTCAACCTGATCCAACTCAGTTAAGGCACCTGTTGGACATACAGCCAGACACTGTCCGCAGAACGTACACGCAGTTTGGTTAAGAGGTAAATTGAAGGCTGTTTTAACCACTGTTTCGAAGCCACGCCCCACGGCCGAGTATACGCCAACGGTCTGAACATCATTACACATCGTTTCACAGCGGCGGCAGCGAATACATTTGTTAGGATCTCTTACAATAGAAGAGCTCGATTGGTCAATTTCAAACTCTGATTCTGCCCCTTCATAACTGATAGCCCTCACGCCTAACTCCGCTGCCAGCGTTCTAAGGTCACAGTCCATATTTTTGGCACAGGTAAGACAAGATTTAGGGTGATCAGAAAGGAGAAGTTCTACCATAGCTCGTCGAGCCTGGATGGCACGCAGCGAATCAGTTTTTACGACCATCCCGCTCGCAACCGGGGTTGAACACGAAGAGGCCAGATTACGTCGACCCTCTACTTCAACCACACAAACTCGGCAGGAAGCGATATTATTGTTGTAATGCATTTCATTAAGTTTTAGGTAACATAAGGTTGGAATGTCGATGTTTACGGTTCGGGCTGCATCTAAGATGGACATTCCCTCAGGCACTGTCAGGGATATGTCATTGATAGTTAACTGTATATCCATATGGAGTCCTCCTTCAGGGGTAGCTTAATGTCGGATGATGGCGCCGACAACGCGGCATTGTTCCATGCATGCCCCACACTTTAGGCAGCGTTCTTGGTCGATAACGTGGCGCTTCTTAGGTGTACCAGTGATACAAAACATAGGGCATTTTTTGACGCAGAGGGTACATCCGACACACTTATCTGTGATTTCATATTTTAGTAAGCTCTTACAAACACCAGCTGGACAGGTTTTGTCGACGATATGAGCAATATATTCGTCCCTGAAATACTTTAAAGTTGAAAGGATGGGATTGGGTGCACTTTGTCCGAGCCCACAAAGGGCTGTGTCTTTGATGATATGGCACAGTTTCTCCATGTTCTCCATATCCTCTAACGTGCCCTTGCCTTCCGTGATCTTGGTCAGAATTTCGAAAAGACGTTTAGTACCGACTCGGCAGGCAGTGCAGCGACCACAGGATTCATCCATAGTAAATTCCAGGAAATATTTAGCGATATTAACCATACAATCATCTTCATCCAAAACAATGAGTCCTCCAGAGCCCATCATGGAACCGATGGCAGCTAAGGACTCATAGTCAATGGGGGAATCTAAATATTTGGTCGGTATACATCCGCCCGAGGGACCTCCAGTTTGGGCTGCTTTAAACGTTTTATGATGTTTAATTCCCCCGCCAATGTCAAAGATAATTTGCCGAAGGGTTGTCCCCATCGGGACTTCCACAAGCCCTACATTATTGACTTTTCCGGCTAAAGCAAATACTTTTGTCCCTTTGCTTTTTTCAGTACCGATTGCCGAAAACCAATCGGCTCCTTTTAAAATGATCAGGGGGATATTGGCCAACGTTTCCACATTATTGACACAGGTTGGTTTACCCCATAGTCCCTTTTGGGCTGGAAACGGCGGTTTGACGGAAGGTTCTCCTCGGGCCCCTTCGATGGAATGAATCAGAGCGGTCTCTTCACCACAGACAAAGGCCCCGGCTCCGTATTTCAGTTCAATGTCAAAGGAAAAATCACTATCTAAAATGGCTTTGCCAAGTAATCCGTATTCCCGGGCTTGAGCAATAGCGATCTGCAATCTACGAATAGCGGCAGGGTACTCGGCTCGAACATAGATAAATCCCTCGGAAGCCCCAATCGCACGGCCCGCGATGATCATGGCCTCTAAAACGCTGTGGGGATCGCCCTCCAAAACTGAGCGGTCCATGAAGGCACCCGGATCTCCTTCATCGGCATTACAAATAATATAACGTTGGTCGGCTTGGCTTTTGCGCGTAAATTCCCATTTTAAACCTGTTGGAAAACCAGCGCCACCTCGCCCTCGGAGGCCACTATCTTTAAGGACGTCTATGACATCCAGAGGAGTCATGCTGAACAGAACTTTCGCTAAGGCCTGATAGCCGTCAGCAGCGATGTATTCAAGAATGTTTTCAGGGGCAATGTAGCCGACGTTACGTAAGGCAATGCGCAGTTGACCATCGTAAAAGGGGATGTTGGTAGCAAAACGCTCTTTGGTGTTCGGATCCATATAAAGAAGCCGTTCTACCTGATTTCCTTGCATGAAGTGTTCTTCGACAATGGTCGCCACGTCTTCAGCAGAAACTTCACAATAGGTTACATTATCAGGGTGAATCTCGATCATCGGTCCCTTTTCGCAAAAACCAAAACAGCCGGGTTGGAAAACTTTAACCTGTTCAGACAATCCTACCCGGTTCAGTTCCTCTTCAAGACGTTCGGCGATTCCGGGACTGCCTGAGGAGTGGCAACCAGGTCCCCCGCAGACCATAACGTGCCTTACTAGGCCTTGGGCTTTTTTAGTTGTAACAATGTCAGCAACGCGTCGTGCTTCAATGAGTTTGAGGCTTTGGGCCTTTAATTCATTCAACGCGTCTGTATTTTTGAGTTTCATATGGCTTTTCCCTTCCTTCGGTGACGCTTTTTGTCGGGGTTCGAAGTTCGAGGTTCGAAGCTCGAAGTTCAGATCGAATATCTCGTATCGTGCATCGCAGTTAACTTTCTGGGCGGTACTTTGCCAAGGCTTCATTAATGTCCTGAGCCTCATGCATGCGGCCATGGACTTTTCCATCGACAATCATGACTGGGGCGAGGCCACAGGCTCCGACGCAACGTAGAGTTTCTAAGGTAAAGAGATTATCTGGAGTCGTTTCTCCAGCCTTAATTTTCAGCTGACTCTCAAGTTCCTCTTTTAATTTTTCTGCTCCTCGTACAAAACAGGCGGTGCCTGTGCATACGTTGACAACGTGTTCCCCCCTGGGAATCATGGTGAAAAACGAGTAGAAACTCACAACACCATAAACCGTGGCGGAAGGTATATCGAGTTTCTGTGCGATATGCCACTGGACATTATCAGGTAGGTATCCATATATTTCTTGAGCAAAATGTAAAATCCCAATTAGGTTTTCTTTTTTGTAAGGTAAGCTGTCGATATAGTCATCCAGCTTTTGCGCGAATTCATTCGGCGAAGTGCTATCACACATAGAAATCCTCCTTCATTAAGAAACTATGTAGGCTACGTTTCAGAACCTCCTTTCCAAATCTCTGGGTACTTATCTAGTTCGTCTTGTCTTGTGGTGCTATGATTTAGTTTATCTTTCTTTTCACTGACTTGTCGTGTTTATGGAGGTAAAAAAAGAGTTATGTAAGTAAAGAATGTTAATATAGAAAGTTTTGATAATTAAGAAAATGGCAATACTTGTTATTGAAAATAAA
>OMOF01000526.1 GCA_900290375.1 Candidatus Desulfosporosinus infrequens | reverse complement strand
CAAGTCAAGGCGATGATTGAAAATATGTTGAAGCGTTTTGACAATCCAGGCATCATCGGCGTTCAAGCATTAGATACGTTCACGCAAAAATTAAGCGAGAAGGGGTTATCAGCTCGACAGTGGAAAGCCAAAGTATCTGGATACATTTTTGTGACCATTGCGAATACGGTGGGACTGAACATGGAGGCAAGTTGCTGGCAATTTCTCAAGAGAATTCCTCTTGTTCAAAAAATCCTTAATCAATATATCAGCCATAACGAATGGAAGAATTTTTTTGATAATGTTGATGATATTGAGCCGGAGATACAGCTTGTTGAAGTTGAAAGAGAAGCTATAAACATAGAGTTAAACGAACACGAACATCCTGAAAATAATTCTAAAGGACCAAGCCTTGTTAAACTNNTGAGGAAAAACTAGAAGATGGAAAGGACCAAGTCATTGCCGTAATAGAAAAAACTGTTGCTGCTGTTCGAATCGTAGTGAAAGGACGCAAAACGATGTATACCATTCCCTACAAACTGTACAAAGCCTTTGTTAAGGAAGATCATCAGGAAGGAGGGGGTAAGGCAAAACCAATGAGTGTTCAAAGTGCCTTGCATCAACTCAAAACCATGGCTAAAAAGGCGGTGAGTGTATGCAAAACATAACCCAAGCCAAGGGCAAAGTGCGTCTTAAAGGGATCATCCGAAGAATCTTGTTTCAATTCTAGACCATACGACATGATCATCTTTCCATTTGATCGCCGAACCCTGACTCTTCCCCTCAACCGAATGCAGACCTCGTTTTCCCTTGAACCGAACTTTCTTGGCCTTGCCATAGGCTATCCGTGATACAGCATTAAAAGCCCGCTTCGTTAATGTCTGCACTGTATGAGCATCCAAATGCTCACCAAGCCAGGAATTCCGTACTTGCGTTGCATAGCGAGATAGTGCATATTCTGAGAACTCGTAGGTATCTCTGGCTTGCTTGAAAAGACGCATCCGTTCGCGGTGCGTGATGCATCTGTGGGAGAAATTGCCCTAGCTTGCTGATAAATCCTAGACTCCCGCATGAGTTTTAATCTGCGCATTCCTTCACCCAGAAGTGCATTGTACATCTGCCGAGAAGCTTCAAAGCGGGCATTAAGGACATTCGCTATTGACTTGGGTAACTCGCAAGGGTATTTCACAGATGAACGATTCAGACATGTTTTTGCTATTCGATTTCATCTCTTTTCACCTCCCTATCGAATGTAGGTTCTACATAAATTGTAGTACCGAAAGGAAGGTTATTGAAGACACTTTTTGGCTATTTGCATGAAATTTTTGGGAGATACTCTTTCATGCAAGTATTTCCAATGCCTTACCCCATGGCTAAAGCCAGGAGCATGCGGCTAAGCCTTTTGGTCACGATTAAAGGGGCCATGAGCGGTATTAACGAAAAGGGCGAGATCATAATTGAGGGTGAATGGGTTAATGACAAGAAATGCGGCTTAAGGCTATAGCAATGGCAATTTCGAACACAACACCGAATTTGCGGAGAACTTTCTTGAGTGAACACATCAGGAAGTTGGTAGAGGAGAAGAAAAAGAGTGCGGCAAATATGGATTTGTTCGGCTATAGGACCTTTTATTTGTTTACACTAAGAGTAAGTGCTCGCAAAAAGGGAAAATTTTGAAAGCTTGACCCAAGAGTTTATAAGGGTTTCAAGTGGTAGATTATTGAATATTGAAGCTGGTAAAAAGGCGTTTTAATATTAGGGAAATATATGAAATAACCTAGGGTGAGCCTCTGCAGACAGTGCATTAGGTAAACTCATGTTCGTCCATATTTCAACTTGCGTTTAAAAGATCCTCTGAGGGTCTTTTTTGTTTGCTGAAAATTAGTGAAAGAAGAGGAATGGTTTGCATGACCATTGATATTTTACAAGCGTTTGAGAGAGAACCCCCTAAATTAGATTTTATCTGGTCTGGATTTCTTGCTGGGACTGTTGGCGCATTGGTGGCCCCAGGTGCAACAGGAAAGTCATTTTGGGCGTTAGAAGCGGCGATGTCAATAGCATGTAGTGTAGCCGGTGGAGACATTGCAGGAATTAAACCTAAACCGCAGAAAAGCGGGCGGGTCTTATATCTGGCAGGCGAGGACCCGGAATCGGCTTTAACAAGACGGCTTTTTTCGCTTGGGCAATATCTAAATGCGGATGCCAGAGCATCCATAGCAAAAAACTTTGAATTCATACCGATCATGGGAAGTCGCTTCGATATTATGAATGCGAAACAATTGGAGTCAGTTATCAAGATGGGAACAGGAACACGACTCATTATACTCGACACTCTTAGTCGTATTCACCATCTGGACGAAAACAGCAATGGTGACATGGCAAGATTAATTAGTACGTTGGAGCACATCGCTGCCGAAACAGGTGCATCGGTTTTATATCTGCATCACGTAAGCAAGAGCAGCACATGGGCAGGCGCAACGGACCAACAACAGGCGGCTAGGGGTGCATCGGTTCTCGTAGATAACGTCCGTTGGTGTGGGTATATGGCAAGGATGACCAAGAATGAAGCAGAGAAACTATCCGGTCGCGATGATCGGCAGGCTATAGGAGCGAGATATTGCGACTTTGTGCGTTTTGGCGTAAGCAAGCAAAACCACGATATGCACATACTTGAGCGATGGTACAAACGGGATGAAGGCGGGGTTTTGTTGCCAGTAGACCTGATAGAAACGAAACCAGAATCGCGGAAAGACAAGAAAAAGGAGCACCGTAATGAAATATGAGCTCACACATGCAAGGCATGACAGGGCGCACTGTTTGGCACCAGGCCTGTTCCGTAGCCTTAAACGAGGAGAAAGGAAGCGGCTTAAGCTACATGTAGCCTACGAATACGGCGATAAACGACGCATTGAGTTTAAAGGTCCGGAGCCTCTTGGTGTAGACGATCTACGTATTTTGCAGGGACTGGTAGCGATGGCAGGACCGAGTGGACTTATTCTGTCTCCGGAACCAAAGACAGAAAAGGGAAAACAGCTACGTCTGGTATTAGAACCTAAGTGGGAAGCCGTGAAGCAGGATGCGCTAGTTGTGAAAGGTAGTTATCGCACCTTAGCGCGCGAAATCGGGTACGCGAATATCGAAAACTCCAAGCCTATTCGCGACTGCATTGAAAGGCTTTGGACAGTATCAATTATTGTCCAAACTGGAAATGAACGTCAAGGATTTCA
>OMOF01000022.1:3023-28137 GCA_900290375.1 Candidatus Desulfosporosinus infrequens | reverse complement strand
AAAAAGCCTAAGTCGAATACTTTGGCTCAAATCTTCTTAAAAATGGCGGAGAGAGAGGGATTTGAACCCTCGACACCGGTTGCCCAATGTACCCGCTTTCCAGGCGGGCGCCTTCGACCACTCAGCCACCTCTCCGAGCTCGTTAAACCTTAAAACATTATTAATATTTTTAGGAATTTAGTGAACAAAAGCAATTATACCCTAGATAGACATGCACGTCAATACCTAAATCCCTGTAAATATCTGTTATCCCTGAAAATTTTATATTCTTCTCTTAGTCAATGAAACAATGTATTAAACCTGGTCCAGAATTCGATTGATCATTTCCCAAAAATAAAAGCGTACCCGCGGCGTACCCGGCGTACCAGCCGAAGATTTTGCCGTCTGTTTTATTGGATAACCTACTGATTCGTTTTTAATTGGGATTCCTGGCTTTCCATCCACCTGGACCGCAGTAGAGTGATCAATATCAATAAAGCAAAGTGGCGGGAAAAGCACACACCACCAGTTAGACCCTTGCCCTTCTCCGATCACGACCCTTAAAGCCTCGTAATCACCGGCTGGCAGTACTAATGACCCATAAGATTTCGTAGGGAATCTAAAATGCCCATATTCTGTGTGTACCGCATATTCCTTACCCCAAGCCTTCACTACTGAACGTCCAATTTTCTCCATGTCTGGTCGGACCTTCTTGATAATTTGTCGCGATTCATCTAAGGACTGAGAAACTGCTAACTGAGGAGAAACTTCTCTTAGTATG
Source organism: Candidatus Desulfosporosinus infrequens (assembly GCA_900290375.1). Classification (GTDB taxonomy): domain Bacteria; phylum Bacillota; class Desulfitobacteriia; order Desulfitobacteriales; family Desulfitobacteriaceae; genus Desulfosporosinus; species Desulfosporosinus infrequens. The sequence goes on along the minus strand of OMOF01000022.1, from coordinate 27,377 downwards.
GCATCTCGAACAGCTCGCTTCAGCGCTTGGTCCTGCTCACTGTCCGAATTAGCTAGGACATGAAAACGGATCAATTGATCCGGCCTTGGGGCCGGGGCCACTTGAATTGCACTACCTTCACGAATGGGCCCCCAAAAAGCTCCTACCATCAAAATTATTATCATAACTATCATAACTTTTATTACTTTCATAATGTCTAAACCCCTCTCTCTTGATCCTCTCGTAGCTGTTGTGTCTATTAGAGTTTAGAAACATCTCTTCACTCTAATACCAGTCTGTACAAGAATGTGAAGATTTAAACAAAAGAAAAAGCCTAAATAAAAAAGCCAGCCCACTTTTTCATGTGGACTGGCAAGATTAGTTTTCCTCAATCAACTTTTATCAGCTAAATTTCTTCAACATTCTAATTGTTTGAACATGCATACCTTCATGATACATAGAGAATATTAGAAATTCCCCAATTGTCTTTAAGGTTAAACCAGAGGGCATAGTGAATGGGTTTGCGACAGCCTCGTTTAACCTATTCTCGAGCTTTTCTCTGATTCGACCTGTTTGATCCTCTAATAATTTAACCATTTCCGCTAATGTTGGTGGTTGTCCCTTCCACTCTGAAGGTTTGGTATCACGCCCAAATAACTCTGTAAATCCATCTGGAATTTGCATAGGTTCTGGTATAAAACCAAAAGCAAATTTTTCTTGAGAAATATAAACGTGACCGAGATTCCAAAGAATGTTGTTATTGAACCCTTCTGGTACTGAGTTTGCTTGGCTTTCACTAACTTCATTCACGGCATTAAGCGTGTTACTACGTACAACTTTTAGTTGGTTAAATAAAAATTCTTTCAAATTCAATTACACCTCCATAATTATTATATCAAATTATACCAAATTTCTAAAGGAAACCCAATAGATAAAAATTAAATGCCCATTTATGTTATTTTGTAGAATAGTTACCAAAATTATGCTTATAGAATATAATATCTTAGCTAAGGAGGTGTTTTTTAGGTGTATAGATGTGTAAGACCAATTTGTTGCCCCCCCGAATTTTGTGTGCGTGATTATTACACTCAACGAGTTGTCCCAGTTATTCATCCGATCGTGACTATTAACCGGCAAAATATCATCAATGTTCCTCAGCATTACTATCAACAGACTTCAAGAAACGTAGTGGTCAACCAAGGTTTCCCCGGTTATCAAGCTAATCCCGGCTATTCTAATCGTCGCTTTTTCTAAATCTTATTCAAATCTCTAATAGAATCTAAATCTATGGGGGGCGTAAGAAAACTTTGGTTTCGTTACGGCCCCTTCTAAGTTTTCTTTTCCGTACACGGAAGATAAAGCCCTACAGAGAGCTAATATTTTCAGTTTGTAGGTTTCTGGTGTACAAAAAAATTCAAGGCTTAGCCAAGAAACAAGCAGCAAAGTGATTACTACCTAAATCTCGTAAGGGCGGATACGCTTCCTTACATTCTGGGCGTACATAGAGACAACGCGTGTGAAAGTGGCATCCCTGAGGCGGACGGATAGGACTTGGCACATCCCCCTGAAGTAGAATTCGTTCGCGTTTTGTTCCACTTACTTGTGGTTCTGGAATCGCCGAGAGTAAAGCTTGAGTGTAAGGATGTTTGGGATTGCTGTATAATTTATCTACCTCAGCAATTTCGACAATCTTCCCCAGATACATAACTGCTACCCGATCGCTGATATGTTTCACAACGCTTAAATCATGCGCGATAAAAATATACGACAGTCCTAATTGGGACTGCAAGTCTTCTAATAAATTAATCACTTGAGCTTGAACCGAAACATCTAAAGCCGATACCGGTTCATCACAAATAATCAGTTTAGGGTCAACCGCTAACGCTCTCGCAATGCCAATCCTTTGGCGCTGTCCACCCGAAAATTCATGAGGATAGCGTTTGGCATGTTTTTTATTCAATCCCACCAGATCCAATAAATCATGCACTCTCTGCTGAATTTCAACTCCTGCAGCGAGTTTATGGATAATGAGTGGTTCTGCTATGATATCCTTAACCACCATCCTTGGATTTAAAGACGAATAAGGATCTTGAAAAATTATCTGCATTTCTCTGCGAAAGGGTCGCATCTCCTTAATCGATAACTTCTCCAAATGGGTACCTTGATAGATAATTTCTCCAGCTGTAGGGTCTAGTAATTTTAAGAGTGTCTTGCCAGTTGTGCTCTTTCCACAGCCACTTTCACCCACCAGCCCCAAGGTCTCTCTCTTATGCACAGAAAAACTAACGTCATCCACTGCGCGTACATACCCCGTGATTTTTTGTATTAATCCGCTTTTTACTGGAAAGTACTGTTTCAAATTGCGTACTTCCAGTAAGACATCGTCCATCTCGCCAACCAAGTTTCCCATCTTGTACTCTCCTTATTACTCTAACTATATAGATGACAGCGAACAAAATGACCCGTATTTAACCATTGACCGTCTGGATCTTTCTCGTGACAAATTGGCTGTTTATGTGGACAGCGAGGTACAAAAGGACAACCGGCCGGTAGATTAGCCAAATCAGGCGGCAACCCCTCAATCGGTGTAAGTCGCTGATTCCTATCATCACTTAATTTTGGTAACGATGCTAATAGTCCCCATGTATAAGGATGTTTAGGAGTCTCAAGAACTGTTTTTACATCAGAATATTCAATAGGACGCCCAGCATACATCACCATAACATTTTGGCAGGTTTCCGCTACGACACCTAGGTCATGAGTAATCAACATAGTTGCCGTATGATAGTCCTGTTGCAACTTGAGTATCAAATTAAGGATCTGCGCTTGAATCGTGACATCTAAGGCCGTTGTAGGTTCATCCGCAATAAGTACCTTTGGGTTGCACGAAAGAGCAATGGCAATCATGACTCTTTGTCTCATGCCTCCCGATAATTCGTGTGGATAACGTTTAATTCGATCTTCTGGTTCTGGAATTCCAACTCTTTTCAACATTTCTAAAGCTGCCTGCCAAGCTTCTTTGCGCTTCATCTTTTGATGAATGGCAATAGCCTCTGCAATCTGCTCACCTATTCGTAATACTGGATTGAGAGAGGTCATAGGATCTTGAAAGATCATCGCAATCTCATTACCTCGAATTTTCTGCAGTTCCTTAGGACTTTTTTTTAATAAGTCTTCACCTTGCAACAATATCTGACCCTGAGTGATCTTACCTGGATGTTGAATTAAGCCCATAATGGAAAGTGCTGTTATGCTTTTACCGGATCCAGATTCACCCACAACCCCTAACGACTGTCCCTTGGCCAAGTTAAAATTTACGCCATTGACTGCCTTAACTACTCCGGCATCAGCATAAAAATAAGTGTGTAAATCTTTAACCTCTAATATAAAGTCGGACACTCATATTCCTCCTCAGTCCCGTCTTTAATAACTAATGCGCGGGTCAACAAAAGCATAAATAATGTCCACGACGAAATTAGCAATTACTACGGCTACGGCTCCCACCAAAACTGTGCCCATAATGGTCGGCATATCTTGGTATCCAATCGCCGTTACAGCCATGCTCCCTATACCCGGCCAACCAAAAATCCCCTCTGTTACGATCAGACCGCCCATAAGACTGGCCAAATCCATTCCCGCAAACGTAATCAGTGGAATCAGTGCACTCCTAAAGGCATGCTTTATGATAACCGTTCTTTCCGGCAAACCTTTTGCTCGTGCCGTTCGGACATAATCCGAACCCGTGACTTCCAGCATACTCGTCCGCACAACTCTTACGTACCCAGCCGACGAGGCCAAGGAAACAGTAATGGCAGGCAAAATTACATGGGATAGACCGCCATAACCACCGATAGGCAAAAGATTCAACTTATACCCAAAGATGAAGAGAAGAATATACCCAATCCAAAATGTCGGGGCAGATGTTCCTATTAGGCTACTAATCAAAATCAAATGGTCCGCAAATTTACTGCGTTTTATCGCAGCGTAAATGCCCATTGGAACTCCAATCAAAACATTAAGTAAAAATATAGTCAAGCCCAAATAGATTGTTTTTGGTACTCGATTGGCCAATTCGCTACTAACTTCTTCATTCGTGCGGTAAGACATGCCCAGATCTCCATGTACAACCAAGCGATCTAAGTACATGCCAAATTGTTTGTAGAGTGGCTGGTCCAAACCATATTTTTCCTCAATCACCTTGATGACCTGCGGTGACGCTTTAGGTCCGGCAATTGTCCGAGCAGGATTCCCTGGAACGACAAAATTGATCAGAAAAGCAATCAGGACAACAAAAAACAACGTCACAATCGTCCATACTGTCCTGCGAATAATGTAGTTTAACATCTAATCCCTCCTGTTTTCAAAGGCAACCTTCTCCGCCGTGATGGCGGGAAGGGACCCTCAGCGAAGGCTGCCGCCTAGTTGCACTTAAATTTATACGTTCTGACTGCTACAAAAAAGCGGTGCTCCTAAAAACCTAGGAGCACCGCTTTTTCTCCTACCACAGGTGAGTACTTATTTTGCAGCCGGTGCGGCCTTTTGATCAATCCACATCGTCGAATAGTAAAAGTAATAAAACACGGGATGCAGCTCAGCGTTATGCACCCATGGCTGAACGAGATAAGACTCTTTATCATGATAGAGGGGAACTACAGCTGCGTCATCTAGAATTTGTTTTTCAATGGCCTGATATTTTGGGATTGCTTGATTTAAATTACTTTCAGTTGAAAGTTGATCAAGCTGCGTAGACAGGACTGGGTTATCATATTGGATATTGTTATTCGAGGGAATTTGACTTTTATTAAATAGAACATTTAAGAAGTCATCCGGATCAGGATAATCCTGATCCCAACCGCCATACATCAAATCTTCTTTACCATTTTGTACGATATTTAAATATTGAGGGAAGGGCACTCCATCCAGTTTGATCTTAATTCCTACTGACGCCAGTTGGGCCTGGAGATTAGCCGCCATAATGTCACGAATATCGTTTTTATAATAAGTCATGGTATATTCGCCCGGTAAACCATTGGGATAACCAGCTTGACTCAAGAGTTCTTTAGCCTTAGCTGGGTCAAACTTGTAACCACTTGGGTTTGCTTGATACCCCGGCATATTTGGCGGCAGTATTTCCCAAGCTGGTGCAACACGGTTATTATACAGTTTGGCCAAAGCGTCTTTGTCGATTGAATATTCTAAGGCTTGGCGAACAAGTTTATTGTTCCAGGGTGCTATTTTATTATTTCCAGCCATGTAAAAATAATCGTTCTCCACTAAACTCTTAACATTGTTTTTCATCGTTGGATCACTCACGGTATTCACATAATCTGAAGTGGTAATCCAAGAGAAATCTTGCTCCTGGTTTTTAAACTTCAGATAGTTAACCGATGCCTGTGTACCGATGCTCCAAGTTATTCCGTCCATATAAGGAAGCGCTTGTCCATTCGCATCTTTCAAGAAATAATCGGTATTGCGCACCAGTTTAATATCCTGGCCCTTCTTCCATTCAACAAACTTGAACGCCCCTGTTCCGATAGGGTTCGTGGAGAGATCAGCCGGATTGGCTAAAGCAGAAGTATATTTTTTATCCACAATGAAGGCGTAGGGCATGGCAATGACATCCAAAAAGGTACGGCTGGGTTGAGTTAATACAAATTGGACCGTATTATCATCTTTCTTGATGACCCCAGACACTGTTGACGTCTTNNCCTTGAATCATGGAGTAATAAGACTCTCCTTCAGAACCGATGCTTTTTGAACCTAGACGATTAAAACTATACACTATATCATCCGCCGTTAACGGATCCCCGTTTTGGAATTTTATCCCTTGGCGCAAAGTGAAGGTATAGGTTTTGCCATCTGAACTTATTATTGGCTGAGCACTGGCTAGATCAGGAATTAAATTTTTGCCAGATTTGTCAAACATCAGTAGACCGTCATAGATATTCTGCTGCATATCATAAGATATTACATCCCCGCAGTGTGCTGGGTCTAGGGACTTTGGATCATTTTGCGACCAAGTTCTGAATACCCCTCCCTTTTGAGGAGTATCACTTACTTGAGCTGCTTGATTTCCTGAACCTGGCGCATTATTAGTTTGACCACATCCACTCAACACCGAACTAAGCATTACCGCAGTGGCCACCCCAAGCACAATGGTTTTCTTTAATTTCAACATTCAATTTCCTCCTTNNCAAATCAGTCAATAAATTTGTGCACCTTGATGGCTGCTTCGCTCAAAATCTGTCTAAGATCTAGTTGCGCAGATGCGGATCCAAGGCATCACGCAATCCATCCCCAAATAAATTAAAGCCCAGAACGGTTATTAAGAGTAATAAGCCCGGATAAATAACTAACCAAGGAGCAGAGCTAATCCAAGTAGCGCCTGTTTCAATCATCGTTCCCCAACTTGCGGTCGGTTGCTGAATACCTAACCCTAAAAAACTCACAGTGGCTTCGCCCATAATCGTCCAAGATATACCTAAGGCAAAAAGTGCTATAATTGGAGCTATGACATTCGGTAAAATGTGCTGATAAATAATTCTAGGGGTAGACGCTCCCAAGGCACGAGCAGCCTGAACATATTCCATTTCTTTAACGGCTAATACTTGTCCTCGCACTAGCCGCGCATATTGAGCCCATCCGACGAGCACAAACGCAATAATAATCGACTGCATACCAGGTGACAGTACCGCTAATAAAGCGATCATCAGCAACAAGAACGGAAATGCGAGCACTATGTCCGTCATACGCATGACAAGTGTATCGATCCATTTGCCAAAGTATCCCGATGTAATCCCTAGAAAAATACCAAAAACTGCATTTAAGGTATTGATAACTACTCCTAGCATCAGAGAAATTCTGGCCCCCCAAAACATACGGCTAAGCAAATCCCGGCCGTTTTGATCGGTACCTAAAGGAAAAAACATACTTGGACCTACCGGCCCTCCCATAGCGCTTAAGCCTTGGTCCATATATTGATGATTTGGGTCATGAGGAGAAATAATTGGAGCAAACAATGCAATAAGCACCATTGTAACCACAATGACCAACCCTACCATGGCTGCTGGATTTTTCCGCAAACGCCGCCATGCATCACCCCATAAACCAAGTGATTTTTTTTCTTCTTCCATACTATCCTCCATTCGACTGCCATTTTTGATAATTAATACTATTTGCCACAGAAACCTAGCCTATCTGAGATGACAACTCCTTGGGTCTGAAAATTGTCATCCCAGATAGGCCATAAGTCGACGAATGAAGTAATACTTGATTCGTCGACTTATTAGATTAAAAAGTGCCGCGAAAGGAGCAAAAATTGCCTCCTTTCTACGACAAGGTTCACACTTAGTTTTGCTAAAGCTAATCTATTTCCCTTTGGCTTGTTGCTCAGCCTTTTGATCAATCCAAGCTGTCAAGTAATAGAAGTATGGAAATACTGAGTGTAACTGAGCATGCACCCAAGGCTGGAGCAAATATTCAGCTTTGTCATGATAGAGGGGTACATCAGCACCTTGTTCCAGAATCGTCTTTTCAACAGCTTGATAGCCTGGAATAGCTTTATCCAAATCAGGTTCTTGACTCAAGGCATCCAACTGTTTGTCGACTTGCGGATTGCTATATTCTTCAATATTATTGGATGGTATCTGGGAGGTATTGAAGAGAATATTCAAGAAGTCATCGGGATCAGGATAATCTTGAGCCCAATGTCCCAAGAGCAAAGTCGCCTTCCCTTGAGTAACAACATCAAGATATTGAGGGAAAGGAACAGCATTTAGTTTAATTTTTATGCCAATTTGAGCTAACTGAGCTTGGATATTAACCATCAAGGTGTCCGTAATTTGGCTTTGACGGTAGATGACGGGGTATTCTCCCGGTAAGCCATTAGCATACCCTGCTTCAGCCATCAGACTTTTGGCTTTAGCCAAATCATACGTATAGCCTGCTGGATTAGCTTTGTAACCCGGCATATTTGGCGGCAGGATTTCACCCGCTACGACACCACGATTGTTGATTAGCTTGAGCAGAGCCTGCTTGTCTATCGCATACTCTAGCGCTTGGCGCAATTTTTCATTGTCAAAGGGCTTAACTTTGTTGTTGGCAGCAAAATACCAGACATCATTTTCAACTAAGGAGACAACTTCTTTTTTCAGTACTGGATCATTGATAACATTGGAATATTCTGAGGTTGGAATCCAAGTATAATCTTGCTCTTTATCTTTGAATTTCAGAAAGGCCACTGGATCATCATATCCCATTTTCCAGGTAATTCCATCTAAATAGGGCAACTGCTGTCCCGCTGCATCCTTCATAAAATATTGATCATTGCGGGCCAGCTGTAGTTCTTGTCCTCTATTCCAACTTACAAACTTAAAGGCCCCCGTCCCAATAGGCTTGGTGGATAAATCAGCCTGATCAGCCAGTCCTGAAGTGTACTTCTTATCTACAATAAAAGCATATGGCAAAGCAATGACATCAAGGAAGGTTCTATTCGCAGCTGTCAAGTCAAATTCAATTGTATTATCATCTTTTTTAACTACACCGCTTACCGTTGTAGCTTTTCCTGTACTGACATCATCCATTCCCTGAATCATGGAAAAATAGGATTCTCCCTCGGAAGCAATGCTTTTAGATGCCAACCGATTAAAACTATAGACCACATCATCTGCCGTCAAAGCATCTCCATTATGGAACTTGATATCCTTGCGAAGTATGAAGGTATATGTTTTTCCGTCATTACTGATTGTTGGCATTTGGACAGCGAGATCGGGCACAACCTTTTGCCCACTTTTATCGAAAGTTAATAACCCATCATAAAGATTCATTTGGACATCATACGACTGTGTATCTCCACAGTGCGCTGGGTCAAGCGAGCGAGGATCATCCTTCATCCAATTAATAAACGTTCCACCTTTTTGAGGAGTGGTACTCCCCTCCGTCTGGGCCGTAGACGCTGAATTTTGACTGCCACAACCAGTTAGAGCCGTCGTCAACAGCAAACCCAGTGCCACCCCCATCGATACCCATTTCTTTCCGTTTTTCATATTCTTCCTCCTTCTGTTTTCTCTAGTAGGTTAATCCCTGTAGCCGCTATATATTAAACATTGCTCCCCAAACCTGAGGTAGCAATGTTTCCATCGAACTCCTTAAGCAGGATAATCAGTTGCACACTTCTCCTTCATACCTTAATTTTCAGCTAATTATAGCAAATAACTTAGAACAAACTAAAGAGATATAAATGAGAAAAAGTATAACTGTTTTAAATAACAGCCAAAACCCATGGAGAAACCCCTTAGGGATATCCCTAAGGGGTTGGGAATAATTCTAATTAAATCCAGGAATAGCGATTTTTTGGTCTTCCTATTTTTTGATAACTAGGAATTGTCTGCACCTTGCCATTATGAACAAGATACGTCAGATATCTGTAAACAGTCGGAACCGCTAGCGCTAATTCTTTCGAAATTTCCTCAACTGTAGAAGGTTGCTGACAAGTTGTAAGATATCGTTCGATATAAGACAAGGTCGGTTTACTAATTCCTTTGGTTACAAACACTTCGTATTTTGGGGTTGCTTGAAAAGTTTTAGTCATATCCAGCAACCGCTTATGCAATTGAATACGAGCAATTAAATCCGGCGCTTTAACAGGTTTAAGCGCAAAATCAGTGGCCCCTACATCTAGAAAACGATCGGCGATTTCTTGCCTTTCGTCAACTGTGAGTACAAGAATAGGTATTTGTTGATCTGTTTCCCGAATCAGGCGAACCGTTTCTAAGCCATCCATTTCTGGCATATGATAATCCACTAAAATAATATCCGCACCATGGTCGAGAAACCCCTTAATACCCGCTCTCCCATTAGGATAGACTAAAGGGTCCCAACCAACAAACGTAAATATTTCACTTAACATATAGCGAAGGGACTGATCATCATCCATAATTAGAATTCTCATTGGCTTTCTCCCAGCGGTAGGGTCAGCCAAAACTTCGTACCCTGCCCGACCTCACTTTTTACATTAATGGATCCTCCGTGACCTTCCGCAACTTGTCGTACAAAAGCTAAGCCAACTCCAGGATGGTTTTTCGTGCTGTATCCAGTCTTCCAAATTCTTTTCACCTTATCTGCCAAAATACCGTATCCATTGTCCTCAACTTCTAATCTTACTACGTTACTCAACGCTCTAACACGCAAAACTACCCTTCCATTCCCCTGTTCCTGAATGGCATCAAATGCGTTATCAATCAAGTTTATGATAGCTCTAGTCACTCTAATTTTATTAATGTAAAGACTTGATTGGGGTTCTCCCTCTATTTCAATATCCATCGATAAATTCGTACCACTTAAACAACTTGCCCGAATATAATCAATTAATTCTTTAAGTTCACACCAGTTCTTGCGATCTTCATACAAAATTTCGGAAACCATTTTGCTCATCGAATGAATAGAGCCATAGATAGTTTGACAGTATTCTTGCATCTTCGGATCTGGCCATCGCATCTCCATCAGTGAAACTAATCCTTCGATCGCAGTAAGCGGAGTTTTGAGATCGTGGACCAAATGGAGAACTTCACGTCCTGAACGAGATTCCTGAGCTTCAAGTTGAGCACGATGTAAGTCCTGTGAAATAGCCCACTTCTCCATGTATAAAACCAAATAAACCCATAAGGTAATAGCACTGGCCACAAAGATAAAAAATAACACGTTCGCATAGAGCGCAAGAACCTGACCAAATCCGATTTGAATCGCTGCCTGTTTCACCTTTATCGATAAAGATCCTCGTCCGAAACCGTATGGCGTAAGAAAAGGAACTTGATTTAACCAAGTAATACCAAAGATAAGTTGGGAAAAAACCAGTAATTTCATCCCCATATTTAATTTTTGCTTACTTAATTTCTGCATCACCACAATCGATAGCCAAAGAAAGATATCCGTGGCCCCAAAACTATAGTTTAATGGCGTTACCTCATTGACGATAACATAAGCAAGCGGCACGGCAATTAGGGGGATAATGGTTTTTAATTCTGAATAATTGAATGCATCGGCCATCCCGTCCCCCAACATCACCACGCTAAGAAACTGGGGGATGGAAATAATGGTATTAATTGACACCACGAGAAAGGCATCAACCATTAAAGCATTCCCTTCAGCTTTATGGCCCATCGTTTGAAGTAAATGATCCAATTCTAGAAGTTGAGGTTTTAACCAGTGCGGAATCAAGATTCCCAATAAAAATAACCCTATTCCTATCCATATTTTCCATGATTTAACTAGTTTTTGCACTACATTACCCCCTTCCTGCTTATTTATTATTATAACATGGGTAAGGAAGGGAGTAATATTTTAACGCAGAGGTTGTTAATTATAAATACTTAATTGTGGATAAGTTTCCAAATTATTACTTATAGAATAAAGTATACTAAAATAAGGAGGTGTTCACTAGTGTATGATTGTGTAAAACCAATTTGTTGTCCCCCTGAATATTGCGTACGAGATTATTACACCCATCGTTTTGTCCCTGTTATTCATCCAATCGTGAATATTAATCGCCAAAATATTATAGATGTACCCCAGCATCATTATCAACAGATCAACAGGAACGTTGTAGTTGACCCAGGTTATCCACAAGGTTATCCAAATTATCAAGCTCCCGGTTATCAAGCTCCCGGTTATCAGGCTTCCGGTTATCAGGCTCCCGGTTATCAAGCTCAAGGTTATCAAGCTCAAGAGTCCCCAAGTCAGAGCTTCCGAGGTCAGGGCTTCCCAAATCGAGGTTTTCAAGGTCGGGGCTAACAATTTAAAGTTATAGAGACTACACTGTCTACTACTCTTATGCTAAGCGAATACAATGGGAATCTTTAGGGCCGTACCGAAGTACGGCCTCTTTTCTTTAACATATACAACTGGAAATAATCAAATAAGAGCCGCCTAGTGAGTATGCAAAATTGGGGAATGTTGTATTCTAAAGTTATGTATAAAAAATAATTTGTTTGTAATACTATTGTTATATTAATTAATTGTGATTGGAGGTAAGTATTTAATATGGGAGATAAAAGCCCTAAGAACAAAGAGAAAAAGAAGAAAAAAGCTGCCAAAAAAGAAGTTTCTGAAGTTGTAGTGAATCCTTCATGATTTCTTTAGTGCTGATAAAATTATCGAAGAACTGCACGCACAGATAACGTTTAACTATACTTTAAATGTAGATTAGTACAGCAAAAGGGCCTTCGCGTAACACGCGATGACCCTTTATTTCTATTTTGGTTTAACTCCTGTTGATCTTTTTATTAACTGCGGCGTAAAATAATATACTGTAACATTAGGTATACTGCTAAGCTGTAATATACGGGAAAAATCCTTATAATTCAGATGAATTATAAGAAGGAACCGGAATAGGAAAAAGTATTAACAATATTGTCCCTTCAGGACCAGAATCGATGTGGATTTTGGCGTTATGAGATTCTGCAATTTTGAAACATGTAGCCAAGCCTAACCCCGTCCCATTATCTTTTGTAGTAAAAAAAGGCGTACCTACCTTTTTGATATTCTCTGGTAGAATTCCACATCCCTCATCCTCAATCGCCAACGTTACCTCGCCTTCCTGTAAATAACTCTTAACTGTTAGACAACCGCCTTCTTCCATTGCTTCAAGTCCATTGCGGGTCAAATTAAGAACTAGTTGGAAGATTTCTTTTCTGTTTAGTTCTAAGTTGGGAATTTCCTGTAGAATAAAACGAATTTTTTTATTTTGGGTAAAAGTGTCTGCTTCCAAAAGAGGATATAAATGATTGAGTATGTCGTTAAGATTTTGAGATTCCAATTTTGTTTGTTTTAGTTGAGCCAACGAAAGAAATTCTGTGATAATCGAGTTCGCGCGATCTAGCTCCGAAATCATCAGCGCAAAGGTTGATCTCTGAGCTGAATAATCAGGTCTCTCGCCCAACAATTGGAGGTAGCCACGGACCGTAGTCATGGGGTTCCTAATTTCATGACCGATCCCGGCGGCTAATTGTCCCACAATGTGGAGACGATCTAGCCTTGCCATTTGCTCTTGAGCCATCTTACGATTTGAAATATCTCTAAAATAACATATCATTCCAGTTTCAGTAGGGTAAGCACTTACTTCAAACCATTTATTTCCCAATGCATCGGAAAGAATTTCAAAAGTAACTGACTTCTTTTCATTCATTACTTCCTGATAGTGTAATAGCGCAAGATCATTGACCCTATATACCTCCGACATTTTTTTGCCCAGCAACTCATTCCGCGATTTACCGAAGACTAATTCTCCTGCGCGATTTATATACGTNNCAATAGCGCAAAAAAAATCTGTCATACTTTCGAGAATAGAAGCTATCTCTTCTTGAGATTTAATCAATTTCTGACTCGCTGCTTTCTTTTCAGTAATATCCCTATAGTAAACAGACAATCCATACTGAGAAGGGTACGCAGTAATTTGATACCATGTCTCTTCATTCAAAATACTAGGGAGTTCAAACGTAATGGGTAAGCGATCCTTCTTCGCTTTGCGGAAATTTTGTTCGACTATGGAGCCTTGTGCTTGAGGGATTTTTTTCCAAACCTCTTTGCCTAAAAGCTCTTCTCGTTTTTTTAGCAATAACTCCTCTACCATTTTATTTACAAACGTAATACGCCATTGATTATCCACCACATAGAATGCATCCGGCATATGATTGATAATATCAGCGATGAGTTGATTACTTTGAGAAAGGTCTGCCTCTAATTCTAACTGTTTAGTAAGTTGTTCTACTTTTTCCATTTCCATACGTTTCATCTCAGTGATATCATTATACGCGAACAAAATGCATTCTTGGTCGTTTATAAGTATCATTTCGGCTGAAATAATTAGTGTCCGTATTACACCATATTTAGTAACTAGTGAATATTCATAGTTTTGGACTGACCCTTGAGCCTCGAGAATCTCTATGATTTGTCTTAACTCACCTTCGGGGACACGAATCTCGAAGGGTGTTTTACCAATAACATCTTCACGGGCATAACCCCTTACTTCTAGGAAACGGTAATTAACATCAACGTATTTATTGTCAGACTTCCTAATAATAGCCATCATATGGGGACCCAATTGGAAGGCTTTAGAAAATCTGTCGTTTGCATTCTTGAGCATTTCTTGTTCTTTTCTCCGTTCAGTTACATCGTTAACGACCGCTATCCGAGTGTTTTCGCCACTAGGCATATGATTTATTATATAATGAGAGTATTTTTTATTGAGAGACAAGGTTATCCATATGACAACGCCGCAAAAAAATAAGACCACTATAACATTATAGGCAAAGTCATAGTACAAACTATCTACCTCCTTTCAGAAAAAATATTCGTCAACTGTTTTAATTGTACCTTTAACCTTAGTAGAAATTTGTCACATTATAGTGATGATGTGTAATTTACTAATAATATGCTTATATTTCCAATAAATTTCGGTTGTTATAGCAATCGTATGGTTACTCCTACTCTTGTCTGCTCTCTATCGTCTTTGGCCATAATATCCAAAACGTAAAAGGACCTTCGCTTGAAACCGCGAAGGCCCTAGATATTCTATCTATAGATCTTTAGTAGACTAATAAACAAGAGCATGTAATGATCTACCTAACACCAATATAGATCACTTATTACCTAACTATGATCTTTCGACCACAAGTAAGCAAATCACCACCTATATTAATGATTCGTTCGACCTTACAAGATATCTATACAGCTACAGACAACCTTTCGGCTGTAGATAACCGAATTCTTACACATGCATATATCTACCGACATATGGTTGAGTAAGAACAATTCAACACCCAGTAAAATCTTAGCTCGACCCTTTACGATAAGTTGGAACCTTAAAACAATCGAAAATAGACTGCAGTAAAGCTTTTCCTAACCACTAAAGAATCTTCCCTCCGACTATAGACAAGCGATTTAACACCTGAAGATAATCTTTGGCCGACCTATACACACCCAGTAATGAGCATATATAAATCTTGGCTCAACCATTACATACCCTTGTGATCCTATTATTGACCTTTGTACCTTATAATATACTGGTAAATTTAGTATCTCAACAAGCGGATTTTTAATTAATCTTCATTCTGCAAAAATCCCCAAAAGTCTGATGTTTCTTCTGAACACGGAGTATGTCACTTCTATTGTCATCTAGTTTCAGTTGTTACGGCGACTAAATGGCGACTCCCGTCGGCTGCTTCGTCGCCTTTCTCCTCAAAACATCCTAAAACAGTAAAAAAGACCTTCGCGTTTTAAGTCGCGAAGACCCTTGAATTTATCAAATATGTAATGGCGGAGAAGGTGGGATTCGAACCCACGTGCCCTTGCGGACAACCGCATTTCGAGTGCGGCGCGTTACGGCCTCTTCGCTACTTCTCCATGTCTAAGTATGTCGGACGCGGCACACTTAAAATCGTCCAGAAAGTATAAAATAACGCTGTAAATCAGCGTAATCTTTTAAAAAATAATTTCAAAATATCCTTGCATTCATCTTCTAGAACCCCAGCCACGACATCAACTCTATGGTTCCACAGAGTGTAGTCTAGGACGTTCATCACGGAACCTGTAGCGCCGCCTTTGAAATCCATCGCCCCATAGACGAGTTGCTTGATACGAGACTGCATAATAGCTCCTGCACACATCGGACAAGGCTCTAACGTGACATACAGGGTGGCATCCGTCAGCCGCCAACTTCCTAAGGCTTTGGCCGCCCGTTGGATTGCTAAGACCTCAGCATGTGCTGTAGGGTCATTTTTTTGTTCTCTTTCATTATGCGCTGAAGCGATTACCTGACCGTTATGAACAATAACCGCCCCTATAGGAACTTCCCCTTGTTCAAAGGCCATCTGCGCCTGCCTGAGCGCGAGGTGCATCCAATCTTGATGAAGCATAGTTACCTCGATTATTTGGTGACCCCGGGAGGAGTTGAACCTCCGCAAGACAGGGTTTAGGAAACCCCCGCTCTATCCACCTGAGCTACGAGGCCTTAGTGGAGATCGTATATAGATTTAATGGTGCGTCCGGAGGGATTCGAACCCCCGACATTCAGATTCGAAGTCTGACGCTCTATCCAGCTGAACTACGAACGCAAAATAAACTAATTATGGCGGAGGGGGTGGGATTCGAACCCACGGACCCCTTGCGAGGTCACCGGTTTTCAAGACCGGGTCCTTAAACCGCTCGAACACCCCTCCAAGTAAAACAACCGAATAATAGCATATCATATATATTGAATAAATACAACTTGATTCATTAGATTATTAACAATTTATTAGAATCAGAAAATACCCAATCCATTATCCAATATACTCAACGCCCATATAAGGCTGAAGTGCTTTAGGAACAAGCACCTTACCACTATCATCCTGATAATTTTCCATAATAGCCGCAACCGTTCGCCCAATAGCCAATCCGCTACCATTTAAGGTATGCACATACTCTGGCTTTTCCTTTGGGCCTCTTCGAAATCGGATGTTTGCCCGACGTGCTTGGAAATCTTCAAAATTACTGCAAGAAGAGATTTCCCTATAGGTGTTAAAGCTGGGTAACCACACTTCCAAGTCATATGTTTTAGCAGAAGTAAACCCAAGGTCACCTGTTGATAATGCCATCACACGATAAGGAAGTTCTAGTTCTTGAAGAATGCTTTCTGCATCTTTAGTCAATAATTCGAGCTCTTCGTATGAATTTTCAGGTAAGGAAAATTTTACAAGTTCAACCTTATTAAATTGATGTTGACGAATTAACCCCCGCGTATCTCGTCCTGCCGAACCTGCCTCCGAGCGGAAACAGGAACTATAGGCACAGTGACGAATCGGTAATTTGCTTCCGTCTAGTATTTCTTCACGATAAAGGTTTGTTACAGGCACCTCAGCCGTAGGGATCAAGAAATAATCCGTTCCCACAACTTTAAAGGCGTCTTCTTCAAACTTTGGAAGTTGACCAGTACCGATCATCGAAGTGCGATTAACCAAGTACGGCGGAAGTATTTCGATATATCCCTTTGAAGTATGCCGATCAAGCATGAACGATATAAGAGAACGCTCCAACTTAGCACCTAAACCTTTATAAAAGGTAAAACGTGCACCAGTGACTTTAGCAGCTCTGACGAAATCTAAAATATCCAGCTTTTCACCGATCTCATAATGTGCCTTAGGTTCGAACTCAAAAACGCGAGGGATCCCCCATGTACGGACTTGAACGTTGGAGTTTTCGTCTGAGCCAATTGGCACGGAGGCATGAGGGATGTTAGGAATCTCATAAAGCACTTTTTCCATCTCTTGCACTATGTCCGTAGACTTTTGTTCCAAGTCCTTAACGATTAGACCAAGTTCACGCATTTCTAAAACTAATTTTTCGGCATCTTCGCCGACCTTTTTAAGGCGTCCTACTTCTTCGGAAACAGTATTACGACGAGCCTTCAAATTCTCAATTTCAAAAAGTAATTTACGTCTTTTTTCTTCTTGTTCTAAGAAGTGGTCTAGACTGATCGAAACGTGACGTTTTTCCAATGCTTCCTTAACCACTTCGGGGTAATTTCGTACAAACTTGAGATCCAACATGCTAAAAAAATCCTCCCCTGCCTAGAGGCATATTTACTTAGTCCAATGTTCATCAATCATATCCAAAAAATATTTATGGACCCGTTGGTCGGGAGTAAGCTCCGGGTGAAAGGCACTGGCCAATAAATTTCCTTGGCGTGCAAAAACAATTTTGCCTTCATACTCTGCCAGAATACCTACATTTGGAGCAACCTCCCTAAGGTAAGGTGCTCTAATAAATACGGCACGTAAAGATTCGGAACCCATTGCAGGTACAAAAAGATCCGTTTCAAAACTTGCTACTTGCCTTCCGAAAGCATTTCGTTCAACTACTGTATCCATAAGATTTAATGAATATTGATCACTGTCAATAATAGTTTTACTGAGCAAGATCATGCCAGCGCAGGTTCCGAAAATAGGTAAATCTTTAGACCCAAGCTCCTTGATTTTTTCACCTATTCCATCGTTCATCAAGAGTTTTCCGATAGTCGTACTTTCCCCGCCAGGAATTATAAGTCCATGGATTCCTTCAAGATCGCTTGTTTTACGCACTTCAACAACATCGCAACCCAATTGTTCTAAAACCTGCCGGTGCTCGCGGAAAGCACCTTGAAGTGCCAAAACGCCAACACACTTTTTCATTTTTACCAGCCCCGATCTTGCATGCGTTGAGAATCAGTCAGGGTTGAAATTTCAATGCCAGACATAGGCTGGCCTAGATCCTTGGAAATTTCCGCAAGCAATTTTGCGTCCTTATAGTGAGTGGTTGCTAAAACAATTGCTTTAGCACGTGCTTTGGGATCGCCGGATTTGAAGATTCCTGACCCGACAAAAATGCCATCCACTCCGAGATGCATCATTAATGCTGCATCAGCTGGCGTAGCTATTCCACCTGCGGCAAAGTTAACAACCGGTAGTTTTCCATGCTCGGCCACATATAAAACTAAATCATAAGGAGCTCCCATATTTTTGGCAGCAGTCATCAGCTCTTCCTTCGGCATTAACGTTAAAGAACGAATTTCGCTCATTACGGTACGCATATGTCGAACAGCTTCAACAACATTTCCCGTTCCAGGTTCTCCTTTTGTACGAATCATAGCAGCCCCTTCACCGATTCGGCGCAATGCTTCCCCCAGGTTACGGCACCCGCAGACGAAGGGCACTTTAAACTCATGTTTATTAATATGATAAGAATCATCAGCAGGTGTTAATACCTCAGATTCATCAATGTAATCGGCACCTAACGCTTCTAAAATTTGAGCTTCCACAAAATGCCCTATACGTGCTTTTGCCATAACCGGAATAGAAACCACTGCCATAATACTCTTAATAATTGTAGGATCTGCCATTCGAGCGACCCCACCTTCTGCCCGAATATCCGAAGGAACACGCTCCAAAGCCATTACAGCACATGCTCCAGCTTCTTCTGCTATTATTGCCTGTTCAGGGGTCGTCACATCCATGATAACGCCACCTTTTAGCATTTCTGCCAACCCTGTTTTAACTTTCAATGAAGCAATATCAGTCATATCTATTTCCTCCTCAAATTATGCAACTGTCCCATTGACTTCTGTTAAAGTACCACCTAGCGCGAAATTTGTCAATTTAATCCTCGTCTTCGGAGTCCTCCAATTCTTCCAAATCCTCAGGCTCTTCGATTCCTTCTTCGTCTTTCATCAAAACCTTCGCCATCGCAACGACAGTGCTGGCACCGGTTCGCATGGCTAAAACTCCTTGAGCGGAACGGCCTTGATTTGAAATACTGGATACTTGAAGTCGGAGCATAATTCCAGTATTCGTGATGACCATCAGTTCATCTTCCACTTGAACAACCTTGATTCCAATTAACGTTCCGGTCTTTGTATTCAATTTCATGACAATGATTCCCTTACCACCACGTCCTTGAACACGGAATTCCTTAAGATCGGTGCGTTTGGCAAAACCATTTTCACTCATGGTCAAAAGTTCGCCCTCGTCACCGATCACATCCATACCAACAACCTCATCGTTTTCTTCAAGCCTTATACCTTTAACTCCGCGCGCCGTGCGACCCATATACCTCACATCGGCTTCTGGGAAGCGAATCGCAATTCCATTTTTTGTGGCAAGCAGTATATCATCTAACCCTTGGGTTAGCTTAACACCAATGAGCTCATCCCCATCATCGAGAGTTAAAGCAATTAATCCATCACGCCGTGACGAATCATATTCTTGCAACGCCGTCTTCTTCATGATACCTTTTTTCGTAGCTGTGATCAAAAAGAAATCGGAACTATACTCCTTGATTGCCATTACTGCTGTAATCATTTCATGCTGACTTAAATTTAGTAGATTTATAACGGCTGTTCCCTTGCCAACCCGACTGGCCTCTGGAATTTCGTGGGCTTTCAATCGGTACACTTTACCCTGCGACGTAAAGAAAAGAATATGATGATGGGTCGTCGTGGTAAAGAGATGTTCCACAAAATCTCGTTCCTTGGTAGCCATCCCATGAACGCCCTTGCCTCCACGATGCTGGCTTCTATAAGTACTTAGTGGCAGTCGTTTAATATACCCATAATGAGTCACTGTTATAACTACGTCTTCAACCGCAATAAGATCTTCAACGTCCATCTTACTAACATCTACCGTAATCAGAGTCCGACGGTCATCTCCAAATTTTCGATTGATTTCTTCCAACTCAGCTTTAATAATTCCAATTACCATACTTGCAGAAGCAAGGACTGCCTTCAAATAGGAGATAGTATTCATCAGTTCCTGATATTGGTTTTCTAATTTTTCTCGTTCTAGTCCCGTTAGGCGCTTCAACCGCATATCGACAATGGCTTGAGCCTGTTTTTCACTCAAACCAAAACGGACTGTTAGATTTTCTCTAGCATTTGATTCATCCGAGGAAGAACGAATGGTCTCTATAACCTCATCAATATGGTCAAGGGCTATCCTCAATCCCTCAATAATATGAGCTTCTGCCTCCGCTTTATTGAGTTCAAATCTTGTCCTTCGGACAATAACATCCTTCTGATGTTCAATAAAATAATAAATCATATCTTTCAGTGTAAGAGTCCTCGGCTGGCCATTTACTAAGGCCAGCATATTCACGCCGAACGTATCTTCCAACTGAGTATGTTTATAGAGTTGGTTCAAAATAACTTTTGGGTTGACATCACGCCTGAGCTCAATAACAATACGCATTCCTGAACGATCCGATTCATCTCTAAGGTCAGTTATACCATCTAGCTTTTTATCACGGACGAGATCCGCTATTTTCTCGATTGTTCTAGCTTTATTAACCATAAATGGAATTTCAGTAATGACAATTTGACTTTTGCCCGATTTTTCCACACGTTCAATACGTGCTTTGGCACGTGTTTTAACCGATCCTCTTCCTGTCATATAAGCGGATCTTATTCCTTCATAGCCCATAATCGTACCACCAGTTGGAAAATCGGGACCTTTAACATAGTTCATCAGATCATCTATCGATAACTCCGGGTTATCCAGAAGGGCGACGGTTGCTTCGATAACTTCTCTCAAATTATGAGGAGGAATATTCGTTGCCATTCCTACTGCAATTCCTGACGACCCGTTAACTAACAAATTGGGGAATTTAGCAGGCAATACCGTGGGTTCATCTTGTTTCTCATCGTAGTTTGGCATAAAATCGACGGTATCTTTATCAATATCTGCCAACATATAGGTCGCTATTTTGGACATTCTAACCTCAGTATAACGCATAGCTGCGGCAGAGTCTCCATCAATGGAACCAAAGTTTCCATGTCCGTCAACGAGCGGATAGCGACTAGCAAAATCCTGATCCATACGGACAACCGCATCATAAATTGAACTATCTCCATGGGGGTGAAATTTACCCATACAATCCCCAACAAGACGTGCTGACTTACTGTACGGTTTATTGGGGGTCAGACCCAACTCATGAAAGGTATATAGGATTCTGCGATGCACCGGTTTTAGCCCATCTCGGACATCGGGCAAAGCCCGGCTGACTATAACACTCATTGAATAAGCCATAAAGGATTTTCGCATTTCGTCCGCAATTTCAACGGGAAGAACTTTTCCTCCCAGAATTTCATCCGACATGAATGAGCACTCCTTTTAAGTATCTAGATTACGTACATCCTTAGCATGACGATTAATAAAGTCACGGCGCGGTTCAACTTTGTCGCCCATCAAAACCGTGAACATTTCTTCACATCGTATAGCATCTTCTATGGTCACTTGTAAGATCGTGCGCGTCGCTGGATCCATTGTAGTTTCCCATAACTGCTCTGGATTCATTTCTCCCAAACCTTTATAGCGCTGAAGTTCAACTTTTTCTCTGCCTATCGTATCTAGTATTTTACTGAGCTCTTTATCCGTATAAGCATATTGAATGTCTCTCCCTTTCTTAACCTTAAAGAGAGGAGGTTGCGCAATATATACATAGTTATTTTCAATTAAAGGCCTCATGTAGCGATAGAAAAAAGTCAATAAAAGTGTTCTAATATGCGCACCGTCCACATCAGCATCTGTCATAATAATCAGCTTATGATAACGCGCCTTAGTAATATCAAATTCATCAGAAATACCAGTTCCCATTGCAGTAATCATGGCCCGTATTTCTAGATTTACCAGTATTTTATCAAGTCTGGCCTTTTCAACATTAAGAATTTTCCCACGTAAGGGCAAAATAGCCTGAAACCGTCGATCCCGTCCTTGTTTAGCAGAACCGCCTGCACTATCTCCCTCAACTAGGTACATTTCGCACTGATCAGGTTCTTTTGAAGAACAGTCTGCCAGTTTTCCAGGAAGGGAAGTTCCCTCTAAAGCGCTCTTACGGCGGGTCAATTCACGCGCTTTACGAGCTGCATCCCGTGCCCGAGCTGCTTGAACAGACTTATCAATAAATTTTCTGGCGATCGTTGGATTCTCTTCAAGAAAAGTACTTAAGCCTTCACCTGTTGCGGAGTCCACAATCCCCCGTATTTCACTGTTCCCTAATTTTGTCTTCGTTTGCCCTTCAAACTGAGGATCAGGAACTTTAACGGAAATAACGGCGGTTAAACCTTCTCTAATGTCATCTCCGGTAAGATTGGAATCAGCAGCTTTAATAATATTACTTTTACGAGCATAATCATTTATCACCCGTGTTAAAGCAGATTTAAAACCCGCCTCATGCGTTCCTCCCTCTTGAGTATTAATATTATTGGCATAAGAAAATAAATTTTCGGCATATCCGTCATTATATTGCATACAGACTTCAACTTGAACATTATCCTTAAGTGTTTCAATAAAAATCGGCTGGGTATGTAGGCAGTCTTTACTTTTATTAAGATAACGAACAAAATCCTGAATGCCGCCCGTATGTAAAAAAGTTTCTTTTACGTTTGTCCGCTCATCCGTTAAGTTAATTGTTACACTTTTATTTAAAAAAGATAGCTCTCTTAAACGATGTGCCAGAATATCAAAATCATAAACTGTCTCTTCAAAAATATCCGCATCTGGGATAAAGGTTATCTTTGTTCCACAACTCACAGTTACCCCTATATTAGCTAATTCTGTAGTAGGCTTTCCGATAGCATATTCCTGATGGTAAATATGGCCCCCTTTAAAAACTTCAATAACTAACCATTTTGACAAGGCATTTACGACACTTAAACCTACTCCATGAAGTCCTCCTGAAACTTTGTAAGCACTTTCGCTTCCACCGAATTTGCCACCAGCGTGTAATACCGTCAAAGCGACTTCTACAGCGGGTTTTCCGGTTTTAGGATGTATATCTACAGGAATTCCTCGACCGTTATCTACAACTGTAATGCTATTATCTACATGAATAAATACATCAATCAGATCGCAAAAACCTGCCAAAGCTTCGTCAATACTATTATCGACGATTTCATAAACAAGATGATGGAGGCCCCTGCTACTCGTCGTACCTATATACATGCCAGGACGCTTACGAACAGCTTCTAATCCTTCAAGAACTTCGATTTGTCCTGCATTGTAATTGTCACTTGAATCATGATGATGTATATCTGTATTTTCTTGCAAAGTTACTTCCTCCCAAAAAATGCCTTCAATCTTTTTATTATACACTAAATAGTTACCCGTTTCAATTTATACAAAAACATGGTCAAAGTTCGAAGTTTTAACGTCACTCTCAGACATCGCACATTACACGGTCTAAGCCCAATTCACGGTGTCAACAGCATATCGTTTCTACGTATGTAGACCAGCAAACTCCATGAAGGTGATCGACCCCAGACACAAGACGGCGCACATGAAATATGCCGTCTCCTAAAACTATCATCACCTAGAACAATGCGTCACACAATCGTACCAGAATGCAATCAAGAACCGTCCCCGTTTGCGTCAAAGCAGGTCTAAACGTTCCTCCGTTCCAAACTCACACAAGTCCCCCCATATCAAAAGACGAACGTTTAAATAAAGTCGTCGAAGAAATAGGTGATAGGTAATACCCATCTGTTGTTATAATTAATGTTTTTTCTTTTCCAGGTTCAGAAATATAATCTAATTTCTTATGTTCAAGATTAGCTATTAACTTATCATTAATATGACTTTTAGACGTCGTTTCTAAATCAATTATTGCAACTACTTTATCTTTTTTAATGAGAAAGTCCCCACCAAGATGTAAGTACATTTACAAATTCCTCCTTATATGACCCTTTTCCACATGATAAAGCGCATCTGACTCAACGTGCGCTTCAGCACTTGTCATAGTTATTAAAGTCTGAATACGAGACGACTCAATAAACTCTATTAAGTAGTCTCTCCTAAACCTATCCAATTCAGACAACAA
>OMOF01000022.1:2438-3013 GCA_900290375.1 Candidatus Desulfosporosinus infrequens | reverse complement strand
GATTAGCTCTAATTCAGCAAGTTTTAAACTTAAAACTAAAGAACGTTGTTGTCCTTGTGAAGCATAAAGACGTGCAGGTTTTTCGTCAAGTAAAATCTGTACGTCATCTCGATGTGGTCCGAACAACACCATCTGACGTTCCATTTCTTGTTCTAGTTTATCGTTAAGTAATTGTGGAAATTGAGAGATAGCTTCACTAGCATTTTTATTTCCCAATGCAATATAAATTACCTGCATAGTTTCTTTTTGAGAGGAAAGATTTGTATAGATTTGATTGGTAGCTTCTTGTAAACGTTTCGTTAAGTCTAAACGATTAAGAATTATTTTTTTTCCAAATTCAATAATCTGCTCATTCCATAGCTGTAATTGCGATAATTTAAGAGACTTTGCGACATATGATTTTAATAAAGCACTTTTTTGTTGAATTACTTTATTATACGCATTAAGTGTACTCACGTGTCCTGGGTGCATTTGGGCAATATGTAAATCTAAAAATCTCCTTCTTTCTGTGGGTCCTCCTTTAATCATTACAAGATCATCTGGTGAAAAGAAAATTACGTTAATTGTACCAACAT
>OMOF01000022.1:234-2428 GCA_900290375.1 Candidatus Desulfosporosinus infrequens | reverse complement strand
GTTTTATCTCGATAATGACTTTCTAAATAGATTGTGCGCTGAGCCATTAAAAAATCGCCATAAAGATGGAATTCATTTTGCTCCCAACGCAAGAGTTCTTGTTCTCTTTGTGCTCTATATGACTTTCCTGTCAAAAGATAATAAATTCCCTCGAGAAAATTAGTTTTTCCCTGACCATTATTTCCAATTAAAATATTTGTTCCCGACACAAATTGCACCGATTCATCTTGATAATTACGAAAATTTTGTAAACGAAAATAATTAATCATCATAATTCTAATTAAGACGTTCGAACTGGTAAGACAAGATATAAATAGTTTGGATTGTCTAATGGTCGCATTACTCCTGGACTAAACGGCCCGGAAAGTTCAAATATAATTTGTTCACTGTCAATCACTTTTAAAGCATCAATGAGAAATTTAGCATTGAACGCAATTATTACATCCTTTCCTTCCATTTCAATGTTTAGTTGTTCCGCTATCTTACCTAATTCAGAGGTTTGGTCAATTCTCAATTCGTTCTTTTCTACATTTATCCTAATTATGTTACCTCCACTTTTATCACGGGAAAGTAATGAGGCTCGTTCAACAGCTTCAAGAAAGCTTTTAACTGATAAATTGACTTTAGTTTCACACGTCTGTGGTATAACTTGCTTGTAATTTGGAAACTGACCCTCTATTAGTCGGGAAATTAAATATATTGAACCAAATTGAAATACTATTTGTGAATTACTAGAACTAATTTTTAAAACTTCATCCTCGTCATGTTCTAAGCGATATATTTCTGACAAAGTTTTAGCGGGAATAATGCCGCTAAACTGTGTTTCTTCTTGGTCAGGAATTTTAGCAATACTATAAGCCAAGCGATGTGTATCGGTTGCAATTAAACGAATATTTGATCCTTCAATTTGTAAAAGTGTTCCCGTAAAAACAGGACGGTTTTCTTCTAGAGCACACGAAAATACGGTCTGTCTTATCATATTTTTAAAAATAACAGTGGGTAAGGTAAACGATAAGGGATCAATTAAATCTGGAAGTAAGGGGAATTCCTCTGGATCGTAGCCATTTAAAACAATCTCAGATTGATGATAACAAATAGTAATCATCTTATCATGTTCTTCCAACGTAATCATTGTGTCTGGTAATTTACGAACAACCTCCGTGAAGAGTTTCGCAGGTACAACCATTGTTCCTTCTTCAGTAACCTGAACCGGCACTTCACAACGAATCCCCATTTCAAGATCAGTCGCTGCAAATTGTAAAGACTGTTGTTCGGCTATTATTAAAATTCCTTGCAGGACTGGTAATGTATTTTTATTAGATACAGCCCGTTGAACAGCATTTACACCGGAAAGCAGTGCATCTTTTGAGCAGAAGATTTTCATATGAATCGAATCCTCCTAAAAATTTTATCCTCATAGTTCTAAATTCGTTTATTAATAATAAGATATTAAAATAGTAGTTATAGTAGTATTACTTGTCAACAAGTGGATAAGTGGACTAACAATGCTAAAACACTGATCATTACACTGTTGAAAAAGGTGTGGACAAATGGATTGATGTTATCCACATGTCCACAAGTAATAATTGACGCTTAATTTATCAAGAAAGTATGAACAGGTTATACACATAAATTTTTGTCTTAGTCGGATTGAATGCGTTGGATCATTTCATTAATTTTTTTTTCTAATAATGGATCATCACGTAAGGCTTGAGAAATTTTATCGTGAGCATGCATAACAGTAGTATGATCTCTCCCGCCAAACTCGTCTCCGATCTTTGGCAAAGAGGAATCTGTCAGTTGTCGTGAAAGATACATGGCAATTTGTCGTGGAAAGGCTACGGCACGGGTTCTTTTCTTAGCTTTAAATTCGCTTGGAGACAGGTGGAAATACCCGGCAACGGATTGTTGGATTATTTCAATAGTTATTTGTTTTGAATTATTAATAGGTATTATGTCTTTTAAAGCTTCAATTGCTACTTCAGCGTTGATAGGGATTGAACTGAGGGATGCAAAGGCCATAACTCGAATAAGCGCTCCTTCAAGTTCACGTATGTTGGAATGAATTTTATCTGCAATGTATACCATTACTTCGTTAGGTACTTGTAAGTTTTCCATTTTCGCTTTTTTTCTGAGAATGGCAATGCGGGTTTCTAAATCTGGGGCTTGAATATCCGTTATAAGCCCCCATTCA
>OMOF01000022.1:0-224 GCA_900290375.1 Candidatus Desulfosporosinus infrequens | reverse complement strand
GTATTTCCTTAGGAGGTCGGTCAGATGAAATGATAATTTGCTTATTTGCTTCATGAAGCGCGTTAAAAGTATGAAAAAACTCTTCTTGTGTCCGCTCTTTACCAGCCAAAAATTGAATATCGTCAATAAGAAGAATGTCAACGTTTCGGTAATGATTGCGAAATTCAATAGAATTCTCGTCCCTGATGGAATCAATCAGTTCATTTGTGAATTTCTCACTTGAA
>OMOF01000036.1 GCA_900290375.1 Candidatus Desulfosporosinus infrequens | reverse complement strand
AACTACTATTACATTTAACTCTGCAACAACAACAATATATGCTGATCAATTTACAATTCCAGCCACTACAACGATTGTAGGATATGACCCATCTACCGCAAAAGATTACGCTACAAAATATGGCAACAAGTTTGAAGTTCTAGGGGCAAAAAATACATTGCAAAGTATAGCTATAACTACACCAGCCACTAAGCTAAGCTAAGCTATACAGTAGGTGATAAACTGGATATAAGCGGATTAGTAGTAACTGGGACTTACAGCGATGGTAGCACTAAGCCTGAACACATAACTTCTGCGAAGATAACTGGCTTCAGTAGTTCGGTAGTAGCAACCGACCAGGTTCTAACTATTACTGTAGGATCTGAGACAACGACTTACACTGTGCAGATAGTAGCTCCACCAATACCAGTAACAGGAGTAAGCCTAAACAAAAGTAGTGCAACCGTAAATGTAGGGGCTAATGTTAATTTAAACGATATCATAGCTCCCACCAATGCTACTAACAATAAAGTTACTTGGACTACAAGTGATCCAACAGTAGCAACTGTTTCTTCGAGTGGGAAAGTTGTTGGTGTCAGCGCTGGGACAGCTACGATTACCGTTATTACAGTCGACGGAAGCATTACTTCATCTTGTCCTGTTACCGTATTAAATCTTGTACCAGTAACAGGAGTAAGCCTAAACAAAAGTAGTGCAACCGTAAATGTAGGGGCTAATGTTAATTTAAACGATATCATAGCTCCTACCAATGCTACTAACAATAAAGTTACTTGGACTACAAGTGATCCAACAGTAGCAACTGTTTCTTCGAGTGGGAAAGTTGTTGGTGTCAGCGCTGGGATAGCTACGATTACCGTTACAACAGTCGACGGAAGCATTACTTCATCTTGTACCATTACAGTTCATTAAATTTCAACAAACGATTTTACGATTTATAATTAATAGCACCAGGCGTCTTTGTGTAGACTTCTGGTGCTATTTTATGTAACATTTTGGTAAGCGGTGGAACAAATAGCGTGGTACAAAAGTTCGCCCAGATTTTCAGTTATTGAAAATCTGGGCGAATTTGACGTTCTACATAAATCCTTAACTTGCAACATCCTTGATGTATTTTTAGAGCCGATAACAAGGCTCTCTTTTCTTTGGGGAGGTGCCAGATTCATTAAATCCTGAAGAGGCAATCCAACCGTGTTTACTTGAAAGCAAGCACGGTTGGGGCATCCCCAACCCTTATTATGCATAACGAAAAATTGCTCCTAGGTCATTGGCAAGGTATTTACATTTGTGAATTTGACGGTCTTGTATAAGATGCAGAAGAAGATTCTTTAAGGTCTCCTTTTCTTTGAGTCCAAATACTCCTATCAATAGTACAAAATAGTATTGTAAAAAAGGAGATATTGAACCACTGTCGAAAAATGAGAATGATAAAGAATCTTAGGGGAGTGATACTATGAATCTAGAGCAAGCGGTGGCTATTGCACCATTTATGAAAGATTTCTACGATGAGGATATTTCTGTTTATATCTTCAGTCCCGTAAAAGTAGTTTTAGCGATCAATAATAAGACCCTAAATTTAGGCTTGCAAAACGATGAGCCGACATCAATGTATGAAAGAACGGTTTCTATGCGATGTATGAGAGAAAAGCAGAGGCTTGTTGTGCGAGTGCCGATCGAGAAATCACAGTTTGGAATTTCATACGTAGCAATCTCTAACCCTCTATGGAATAATGGCAAGTTAGAGGGCGTAGTCTCTGTGGCGATGTCTGATCAACGGTATGACGCCCTGAAGAAGATAGGTATTGAATTATCAGAACTAGTAAAAAGTAGTCATACTGCGTCTAAGGAACTATCTGCCTCGAGTGAGGAGTTGGCAGCTACGGCTAGAGTTATGGAAGGCAACACTTCCGTTGCTAAGGATGGACTTGAAAAAATAAATGGAATATTACAAGATATCCGTAGGATTTCAACCCAAACCAGTATCTTGGGACTGAACGCATCGATCGAAGCAGCGAGGGCCGGTGACCAAGGTAGGGGGTTTGCAGTGGTTGCTGATGAGGTTAGAAAGCTATCTGAGGGCGCAAAACTGTCCACTTTAACTATATCCGTGGATATAGCTGAGGTCAACGACACGGTTAGTAGTTTAATAGAGCACATTAAGCAGTTGGCGATCGTTAGTGGGAATCAAGCAATGGATGTTGTAAATCTGGCAAAGTCGCTAGGTGAAATATCCAAGATGGCCGAAGAGTTAGTGGCATCTGGAGATATCTGATAAATTTTATGGAGTGAGTTCAGTAGACAGCTATGACTTATCCGAACTCACATATTAACTAAGCAGTTTAAACGATTAGGTTTCAGTACAGTTAGAAATAGTACGTAGGTATGTCAAGAATGCTTGCAGTGCTATATTTGAGGAGTGAAAGAATGAGCGAGTCAGAGCTAGACAAGAGGTACATCGAATTCTAGTGTTGGTGGGTGGCGGTTGGGATCCAATCCATATTTAGCAAATCGATTCAAATGAGCAGTAATATAGGGACTGAGATCAGAGAGCACTTCTTCATTAAAAGATTTTCTCACTTGAATGTAATCGTGTAAAACTTGAGTTTAGGCAAAAACATTGTAAAAGATTAGACAGTTGGATATCAAGTGATTGTATTTGATAAACTTTCGTTGCCGTTCACGGTCGTTTTCTCCGATTATGCCATCACTACCAAACGATAGCCACTTTGTAAAGGCGTTGAAGGATTCGTTCTTGTTAGTGGCTTCTTGGATTGTTCGCCGTAACTCCTCGTTCGAGAGATATTTCAATAAAAATCCGGTGCGAATAGCCAAACCTAACTCGCGAAATGCTTGATATAAACGATTTTTCCTACTGTAGGTGCCAAGTTTATTTAAAATGGTGGAAGGCGTAATCCGGCCAGCTTTAATCGACATGGCGACCCGCAGCATATCTGGGAGATGGGTTTCAATCAAAGCCCAGTCAATATTAGATGAAAACAACTCATCGATATGCATGTATTTTACGTGCTTGTTTGGACGACGCAGATATAGAACGCAGTTGTTAAATTAAGGCACTTTCAGTGTGGAGGATATGGAGGATATGGAATAAATGTGTAGAATTTGATAGATAGACGAAAAAGATATTCAAAAGACGAGAGGAGTTAATAAATGAAAAAAGCTAAAAAAGCCTTAGCTTCCTTAGCTATCGCAGGTATGGTCCTAACATCGGTTCCATTTAATACCTATGCAGACACTGGTGTAACTACAGCGCGTCTTTGTGGTACTGACAGAGTCGGAACCGCCGTTGCCATTGCAGATGCGGGCTGGACGAGAGCTGGCACAGCTATCTTGGCCCCATCGGACGATGCTGATTTGGTAGATGCATTATTGGCTGCACCCTTAGCAGGTAAAACAGCTCCGATCTTGTTAACCGACAATAATACCTTGACACCTGCTACTCAAGCTGAATTACTCAAACTGGGTGTAAAGGATGTCTACGTGGTTGGATCCATCAGCCAAACTGTCATTGATCAATTAAATGTAATAGGTGGAATTACTGCCACGATCCTCAATGGTTCAGATAGTATTTCAATAGCGACCAAAATTTCTGCTAAACTAATTAATCCTGCAGGATCTTTCGTCGTAGGTTACGGGGCTTTAGCTGATGCCTTATCAATAGCTTCTTACGCTGCTGCTAACAATTACTCTATCTTAGTGGCAAACCCTGATGGAACGCTACCAGCTTCAGAGATAGCTTACAAAGGTGCCACTACATACATCATTGGCGGACCTACTCTCGTGGCAGACATCCCTGGTACTACTCGTCTCTTTGGTACAGATCGTTTCGCTACGAATCTAACCGTCCTCAAAGCCTTAACCTATAAATATGACAATGTCTATGTTGCTAACGGCACAGACACTCACTTGGTTGACTCTATCGTCGCATCATCTCTTGCTGCTGAGTCATGTGCTCCTATTGGTCTCTGTGACACTAACGGTTCTACAGCAGCTTCTGACATCCATGCCAAACTGGCTACGAATGCTGTAGTAACTGCTCTCGGTGGTGTAACTGTTGTTCCTGATTCCATACGAACTGAGGTTGTCACTGGTGTAGCTAATTACGAAACAACAGAAACGGCAACAAGTGTAATAATGAGCGATTTGATTATTAGTGGTCAAAAAGTTGGAACAGGGGCAAAAGTCACGCCAGCAGTTGGACTGATGAATAGTCCGATCACAGTGTCGAGTAACATCAGCGGTGCAGCCACTGCTGATGGCAGTGTCACGTACCTGGTAAGCTCTTCAGACAATATCACAGCACAAGATTCTAACGAGGTCATCTTGGAGGCTACTGCCTTGAGTTCTCCTGTGATTATAGGCAACGATACCTTCACAGCATCTTACACTGTACCAGTGGATGCGAGTGGGAATGTTGAAGCGTTCTTTACTGCAAATGCTATTTCACGGAGTTTATTTAACGTTGTAATAAAAGNNGCAACCCGTTCTATCCTCTGTAGGGAGCATTGAATGGGGGGCGCCTGGAACCTTGGTACTCAGCCCAGTGTATGCTGCCAGTGATCCCGATCGTCTTAATTTTTCCACGCCCGATGCGCTGACTAGAGGCTGGGTGCCTGTAAGTGCTACTATATTGCCTGCGGCTGGGTCCTCCACAGCATTGAGTGGACAAGCCATTAAGTTTACAATGACGGTGCTCAGTCCGCTCACTGCTTCGTCTGATGTTAATGCCGATTTTACTGAAGACAACGGCGCCCCTGTTGTCCAATCAGCTCCAGTGGGCGGAATCGGAAGCGGCATCAGATCTTCCCTCAGTTATGTCGCAAATACCGATGACAATGGTCAAGCATTGGCGTACATCAATTCCTATTTGTCGACAGATCAAAGTGGTACCACCGATTTAGAGGCAATTATGGCTGTAAGGATACAAGCTCAGCTCGTGGATCAAACTCAGCCCATTAATACTAGGGACTCAATTGATGCCAGCTACTTTCAGTGGAAACCCAGGTCTCAATGAGCATCTACCTTGTTGAGCATATCAAAGATGAGCTGTCTAGCTTCCACACTGTCGCCAAAGATCGTCCGTAGAACTAACGCCCTGTTCATGTCTAATTTGTTGCATACTCTATCTAGAGATTTCTTCGAAAGATTCACGCTAATCTGATGTTTTTTGTCAGCCATATTGATACCTCTGCTTTCGGATTTTCACGAAACTTTAATATTAAATTAATGTTGTTATACTCATTTTGCCATTAGATTAATATTAAGACATCATGAAAATCAGAAAGTAGAGGTGCAAACTTAAAACTACCAAAGAATGGTCCTTGGCAAAACCAATGTCGGTTTTTTATACCGACCTCAGCTTTTTCAAGGCAGTATGGATATGCAATTGCGATTCAAACCTGAACCTGAAGAAATACAATCGATTTTGGAAGAGTATACTCCCAAAGCTATTGAAATCGGTAAAAGTAATGGATCTCGGGGAAAACAATAAATATCTACTCACTTTCTACGATAAAGATAGCCAGATGTTTACAAAGTTGTCTAATGACTTTGAAGTGATAATTCTTGGTAGTGAAGGAGCTATTGGTGGCCATGGATTTAATTATGGAATAGCAGTCAATAAGACAAAACCGGAAGTTATTGATTGGGCCAGAAAGTGGGATGGTTAAGAGTAATTGTTTGGGTTAATCACTTCACCTAATAAAGACATTTACGATACGATAAAGTCCCCTAGTCCGAAGTGCGATGGGACTTTACGTATTTATAGGACGCAAAAGGGGAATTATTTATTGCTGGCGAGATTTAGATGCCTTTATCCGGCTCTTGCGGCAACTGTTGGAATTTGCCTTGGAAAGAAAGTAACATGGTATAATGGGATCATATAGAAAAATGAGGCGGTGTTTTAATGAACTGGGAGGAAGTTAGAAAAATATATCCTAATAGATTTGTAAAAATCCAGATACTAAAGGCTCATATCAAAGATAGCGTACGCTACATTGATGATATGGCAGTTATACAGTCTTTTGATGGTGAGAGGGAAGCAACAAGAGAGTTGGTACGGGCAAAAGAAGACGTCCTAGTCTATCACACTGGAAAAGAAAAGCTTGAAGTACCGATCAAGCAAATATTTGGAGTTAGAGGAGCAATCTAATGAATATGAAGTTTCAGGATGGGCTTTTGTTTACCTCTATCCAAATATCTTTTCGCGGGAGTACAAAAGTAATTGAAAATATTGTGATTGATACTGGAGCTGCTGAGACAATAATATCACCGGATGCAGTTGAAGATATAGGTATTTTTGCTGAATTGGAAGACAGTGTTAATTCATTCTATGGCGTTGGAGGAAGTCCACATAACTTTTTTTCTAAAAATGTAGGGAAAGTTAACTTGGGTGAAGTCAGTTTATAAGAAGTTAAAATTGATTTTGGAGTTATTGACCCAAAAGGCACTATTAATGGGCTTTTAGGACTGGATTTGCTTATGAAGTTAGGCGCTGTTATAGATCTAAGAAGATTATCTCTAACATTAGATGCATAGCGAAGGAAGATTATTTCTACCCAACTCCAATAAATAGCCCCTCGTCCGACGAGGGGGCTTAACGTAATGTGAATTATCGGACCAAAGGAGTAAAATAAAGGGAAATTTTTGTTAATGGCGAATGCTTTAGAAGTGTCAATAGTGTAATTTTATACGA
>OMOF01000079.1 GCA_900290375.1 Candidatus Desulfosporosinus infrequens | reverse complement strand
TCGTCGTATCATCAGGAAGTGCAATGGACATGATTGGTTGATCACTGCTTTATCCATCTTGAGTGTTTGGCTTTTAGTACAATTAATTTCTCTTCCTTTTTCTTATTATTCAGGGTTCTACTGGCAAAAAATCTGGGGTTTTAGTTCTCAAAGCCAGACAGCCTGGTGGTTCGACTATTTGAGAAATGTCGGTATTAATCTACTTATCGTACTAGTGGGAGGATTAACCTTTTTCTATCTGGTCAACCAGTTATCACGTTATTGGTGGCTAGCGGCGGCTATCTTCTTTAGTATCTGGCTCGTTGTTGAGTACCTATATTGGCCTATTATAATAGCCCCATTTTTTAATCATTTTGAACCTATATCTAATCCCGCTGTCGTCACTATGGTGAATAATCTTGCACAACGAGCAGGGCTACATATTAACGGCGTTCTTATAATGGATGCCAGCAGGCAGACAACTTTAGCCAACGCCTATTTTACCGGGATTGGCGCTACAAAGAGAATTGTAATTTACGACACCCTTTTGCATAATTATTCTTTCCCGGAAGTAGAGGCTGTGATTGCACACGAGATGGGACATTGGCGGCATAACGATGTCACCCATGGTCTCTTATACGGAATGGTTGGTGGTTTCACTATCCTTAGTTTATTAACCTTTCTCTTAAAGCCTTGGCTTCCTAAAAATAACAAAAAACCGCCCGAACTCTGGGCGGCCTTGCAACTAGCCTTACTCCTACTTCTCTTTGTAAGCAATCCTCTTCAGAACGCCGTATCCAGAGATATGGAGTTAAAAGCAGATTATTTTTCTCTAGAACTTACAGAAAATCTTCCTGTAGAAATTCAACTTCAGAAAGACCTGGCTAGCACCAGTTTAGCTGACTTGTCTCCTCCCGGTTTCATAGTTTGGTTTAGCTATAACCATCCGCCAGCCATAACTCGGATTCACGCCCTAGAAAAAGAATACACTCAACTACTTTTATCACCAACAAGATAGTAAAATAATTGCTCTCATTTATCTTCCGGAAAGTCAGTGGAATTTTCTTTATAATAATTTTCCCATTCGTTGTATGACATAGTTTTCCAATAACCGCATTTTCGACACAACACAATTTCACGATAATTTATATAGGTGTAATAATACTTCTCACTTTCGCATTTTGGGCATGCTAACACCATATGGGGAAAGCTCCTTTCGGAAATCCTAGTAAATTGTCGAGTAATTCACTTATTTAAATTACACAGTCTCGATTTATTTAGTTTATCCATTAATTAAAGGTTTTAGCTGGCTAAAATATTATTTCCAGGTTGTACAGGATCCAGTTAACTAGATCCGATGAAAAGCATAAGGAAGACTAAAGTACGGTATAACTAGTTGTGGGCTAGAGTAGCTCTCAAAACTTGTTTTCCGAGCGTGTGTCCTTATATATTCTCGGGATCACTACGGAGGGATTAAAAAATGAAACAAAGAATTATTGTTGCTCAGTTAAAGGAACTCACTCCTGGAAAACAAAATAAATTAAGGGAATTATGGAAAACAGATGCGTTTACCAACGGATTCGGAGATTGGTATTTGAAAATATCACCTCGTTTTGAAGACGAAGAGAAAATTTGGCTTGGCGGAAAAAAACCAGATATGGAACAGGAAATACCTAACAAAGTAGACGATCTTCCACTTCTCTCTATCGGCCAGTGTGTTGAACTACTAAATGAAAATCATGACTACTTTTATATGTGTTCAGATGGAGAGG
The DNA here is from genome assembly GCA_900290375.1 of Candidatus Desulfosporosinus infrequens. Classification (GTDB taxonomy): domain Bacteria; phylum Bacillota; class Desulfitobacteriia; order Desulfitobacteriales; family Desulfitobacteriaceae; genus Desulfosporosinus; species Desulfosporosinus infrequens. Next base: position 12,778 of record OMOF01000079.1, on the reverse strand, counting down.
TTCACATCGGTAGCCTCACTAGCTATTATGAAGATGGTCCTGACTATAAAGGAGAAGAACTTATTGATGTACTTTGGGAAGCTGTAAAACCTCTGTTATGATTGTTGGATTAAAGAGATTAAACTGTTCGTCTCAATGATAGGAGAGAGTCTACCTATCTCCTGTGCAGTATTTTTAATATTTTAAGCTATTTTTAAGAAATAAATGTTAAGATATAAGGTATAAGTCATATAAAGTTAATCCTCACTAAAAGCCACAGCGACAAAGGAGAGTCGACACCATCTGAAATGGAGAACCTGATGAACGCCCACTTTTATAAGAGGGCGTTCATGCCAAGTCCAACTCATCGAAATAGAATTTATAAGGAGGATCATAAGTAAATGACATTTTTTCAAACCTTAATTATCGCCATAGTTCAAGGAATAACAGAATTGTTCCCCGTCAGTAGTGTTGCACATAGCGTTATAACACCATATATTTTTCACTGGAATCTGGACCCTGAATTTCTCAATGTGAATTTTTTGCCTTTTATGGTTATGCTCCACTTAGGAACGGCCCTCGCTCTATTTACTTATTTCGGGAGAGAGTGGATTGATATTGTTAAATCCGTTTTTGATCCTAGACAGAAAAGTTCTCGAAAACTTCTTAAACTGATAATTATTGGTTCTATTCCGGCTGGTCTGATTGGAGTTATACTTGAGAAACCTTTAATTAATATTTTTTCAAATGTAACCAGCGCCTCTTTTTTTCTAATCATCAATGGATTTTTGCTTTTCTTTGGGGAAAAAATGCGTCGGCACGGAACTCGAGAGATAAAGAATTTAACCTATCGTCAGGCCTTTGTTATAGGCTTATTCCAATCCCTTGCTCTCTTACCAGGATTTTCTCGTTCAGGTGCCAGTATGACGGCTGGATTTATGGCCAATTTAAAACATGAANNCTACGCCGATCATCGTAGGTGCAAGTCTCCTTGAACTTCCAAAATTGTTTAAGTCAGGAGTTCATGGCCTATTGCAAATGTCTTTAACTGGTGGCCTCTTCGCAGGGTTATTCGCCTATATAAGCGTATGGATTTTGATGCGTTGGTTTAAGAAAAACGAGATTAATGCAATGCGTCCGTTTGCTTATTATTGCTGGATAGTGGGTGGTATTATTTTATTAACCCGTATTTTGTAATAAGATCTTATCTATTATTTTTCCTCAGTACTGTTGTATGTATTTAAAATAATAATAACAGATTAAAGGTATACGTTCAAAACTGGAGAATAATTGATAGTACACGTAACATTTAAGACTACCGCCAATCAGATTAAAGTCGGTTAGTTTTAAAAATGTCCCAATAAATAGAAGGAGAACAGTAAAAATGACTATTTCAAGGTTTTTTGAAGAGAGTAGGAACTAATGGCTAAGTACTTTTTCGAAGCATATGTCGCTTGCTTGCTGATGTTTTTAATTCCAATAGTTATTATTATAACTTCGAAGATAAGAGATTTTATTAATGGAAAAAATTCAAAAGATAAAGAATGAGTTTACTAAGTGTTGATCCGGTCCTTTCTAAAAATGCCTGGGTTAAGGAAATCAAAATTGCCAATTGTCTAATATTTTAATCTAAGTTGAAGTCATAATGAGGAAGGGAAATAATGAGTGACAAAAATATCTCAAGCTATTCTCGAGAAAGACATAGAGCCTTACTTCTATTAGTAGCCACAGCGATACTGTGGAGTCTTGGGGGTCTATTGATTAAATCTGTCAATTCTAATCCTCTAGCTATTGCAGGCACAAGAAGTGCTATCGCGACTGTTGTGCTGCTACTGGTACGGAGAAAACCGAAATTCACCTGGTCTTTTGCTCAAATTGGCGCTGCTCTGGCCTATGCCGCTACCACTATCTTGTTTGTTACAGCAACTAAACTAACTACTGCTGCCAATGCGATTTTTCTTCAATCAACTGCTCCGATCTATGTTGCCCTATTAAGCGCTTGGCTATTAAAGGAAAAGATAAAGTTAGCGGACTGGATAACCGTTATGATTGTTATGAGCGGTATGATCTTATTTTTTCTTGATAATCTTAGTACAACAGGCATCGTAGGGAATTTGATCGCAGCGACAAGCGGAATTAGTTTCGCCTTGTTTGCTATTTTCATGCGGATGCAGAAGGATGGTTCTCCCTTAGAATCAATTATACTAGGAAATCTTCTCACTGCTGCAATCGGTCTCCCTTTCTTAGCCCATTCAGTGCCCGATTCCTCTGGATGGGTATGTTTGGCGATTTTGGGGGTCGTTCAGTTAGGGATTCCCTACATTTTATATTCCAAAGCCATAGTGCATGTAACTGCCCTAGAAGCAATCCTGATTCCGGTGATCGAACCTCTCCTGAACCCGGTTTGGGTATTTCTAATGTTAGGCGAAGCCCCCGGTCCATTGGCCCTCCTAGGCGGCCTCGTCGTACTGGTAGCCATTACTATCCGGTGTGTCCTTGCAGCACTACCGTCCAAAGTACTCATCCTGCATAAAAACGCCTAGTCGGACTAAATGCAATGATTATGTAAATAAGTACGTGCACGAAAAAAAATTGTCCCAGCATATATATGGATAGGTATATATGCTGGAAGGATGATGTTGCATGTACTATATAATCCGTCGAGGAGATTCTCTGCATAGTATTGCTGTGCATTATGGAACAACAGTTAGTAATTTGATGGCGTTAAATCCTCAAATCTCAAATCCTCATAAAATTCATGTTGGTGAAAGAATTCTTATTAGTAGTAAAAGTAAAAAATGGGGCAGCAACGAATCATCACAACATCGCGGTCGGTAAAAGGATTAGAGATCTTAAGCGTTGGGTTAAGAGGATCAAGATTAGTGACTACAATTACAGTCATGTCTATAGAGAAACAATCCTCTCCTTTAATTAAGGAGAGGATTGTTTCTTTTGAGAACCTTAAAATGCCAATTCATGTACAGCACCATAAAGAATATCACTGGCAAGGGCGATCTTTTGTGGGTCCACAAAACTAGGAACATCCTCTGGTGTATGGTTTTTATTAAGCCAGTCACGAGACATAAGAGTAACTGCTGGAATACGTTCTATATTAAAATAAAGTTGATCACTGTTGTGGCCATTAGTAGGTATTAACACCACATTAGCCTTGTTTTTGGCAACGGCAGTTTGAACAGCTTGTACCGCACGGTTATTATTGTTAGCCCAAAAGGCAAATTCTCCGACTGGTCCATTTCCCACTGTATCTACATTAAAGACAGCTTGAATACCGCTACGGAGGATCGTAGGATTTTGCACAAAGGAATAAGAACCTACAAAGCCCATCTCCTCTGCGCTCCAAAAAGCTAAAACCACATTGCGTTTTGGTTTTAATCCTTCCCTCAGCAAACGGCGCATTACATCAAGGATGCAGCCTACGCCTGATGCATTATCATTAGCTCCAGGGTAAAGTTTTCCTTGGAAAATACCTAAATGATCATAATGTGCAGACAAAATTATAGATTCATTGGTGCTGGTTCCCAATAAACCGCCGATGATATTGGCACTTGGAGTTCGTAAGGTATCAGGGTCACCCTGAAGGAAGGTTAAGCGACCATTGGAAAATCCTTCAATTACAGGATAAATTGTAAAAGCATGTGAATAATTTCGTTGCTGATTTTCCATGGCATCGCCTAAAGGGTTTAAGCCTAGCCCTCTCATCTGATCAACTAAATAGGCTGCTGTTTTCTCTTCACCAAGAGATCCCGCTCTGCGTCCTTCAAATGCCTGCTGTGTAAGAGTTGAGATGTCGTCCATTGCTGTCCGTTTTAGATAAGAGGCGATTGTATCTTGATAGGAATTAAGCATTGCAAGTTTAGCAGGTAAGAGGTTCTTAAACGATGCTTGCGCAGTCAAAGAATTATTAACAAATGAGTCCGACCAACTACTCCACGGTAATAAACAGGCTCCTAATCCTCCCAAGCATTTCAAGAAACCCCTTCTTGTTGGCATACGATAACTCCACCTATCCTATTGTCCTTATTTCGAATACTCAAACCTAGCTGCAATTGAACTTTTATACTTACTATACACTCTTAAGCCACTAACAATCAATGGGTAAATTCATACTCTGTTATCCGAGCGGCGAGACGCTCACGTCAAGATGCAGAGGCGTTCCGTAAGTTCTCCACTTTTACTGTGGAATCACTATGTTTTGCACAGCTCCAAAAGTATATCCAGCATCCGCAACTGTAAGTGTGTACGTTTGGCCTGCACTCATCACAACACTAATTACATAACTTGCTCCGTTGTCTGATGATGACGCACCTGTAATGACTACAGGGTTTCCCAAACTATTATGAAGCGTGAAATTGCTTGCTACCAAGCCATTCAGTGCTGGATTCAACGCCACGATAAACCCGGTTGTTGATAAGTTGTTAATAGTCATTGTTTCGTTAATTACAGTGTTTGGTGGCATTGTAGTTTGAGGAGGTGGGGAATAGGTTGAGTTATTAGAAGCCCGTGCATTAATAGTCGCTATATTGGATATGACTGCATAAGTTTCGTTACTGACAATGTGTTGACGAATTTGTCCGTTATCTACTAGGAAAACCGTAATAGCGGCAGTCCCTTTTCTATCGCTTTGGATCAATTCTTGCAAAAAAGCATATACCTGAGCGTTAACGGAAAATTGCTGAAATGTCCCATTCGACAGAAATAATATCCAATACCCCGTGGTTAGTTGACTATTTCTATTATCACTGTTCGATGTGTTATTATCACTTAAGAAATTCTGGGTAGGATAACCAGATGAATTTAAGTCATTGGGTTCATAAGGACTTGATGGGTTGACATTGTTTAGATTGGTTGCGGTAACCACTGGATCAGAGCTAATATTTAAAGTCTTATAAAGATTGGGAAGAAGCAGGTAGCCAATGATGCTTAGGATAACTATCCCAATAACCAATGTCCGTGAATCCTTTCTTGTCGGCTGACGTCCCCACTGATTCATAAACACCTTCTCCTCTCAAACCTGCAGAGAAAATTGCTCTCATTAATACATATACGAATAATTAGTGGCGTTTATGTTTTACAGACAGAGGATTTGTCAAGCCTTGGAGTATAGCGTTGTAAAAATATGTTTGGCCCTAAAATCTAGCGCTAATCGTTTCTCTTTTATTTCGATCAGAATCATGGTATTATGCAAAATAAGAGTTTTTGTGCCACTATTATTGCGCGATAAGGCCATAGACAAAGTACTATGGCCTTATACATATTTATATAAGCAAGATGGTCGTTCTCTATAATGTGCACTTAAAAAGAATTAACTGATGGAGGATTGTATTGTATGAGATCACAAGCAGTTAAACGAATTTTCGTGGAGAAGAAACCAGGCTATGACATTGAAGCCCAAGGTCTGTATAAAGATTTGGTGGAAAATCTTGGCATCAAAGGGCTGGAAGGCTTACGAGTCATTAATCGCTATGATATTTCCGGAATTACGGATGAGGAGTATGTAAAGTCCCGGCCAATTATTTTCGCTGAGCCACCGCTGGATTTAATGTTTGATGAGCAGCTTGAGATTCCTACTGAGGACCTGATTTTTGCTATGGAATACCTCCCCGGTCAGTACGATCAGAGGGCGGATTCCGCTGCCCAATGTGTACAGATCCTTACTCAGAAAGAGCGGCCCAATATTGCGTCGGCTAAAGTGATTGTTTTAAAAGGTCTTTTAGCGGAGGAAGATTTTCGCAGAATAAAGGATTATTGCATTAATCCTGTTGAATCTCGGGAAGCTTCATTAGAAAAACCTGAAAGTCTAGACTTTCAACCAGTGATTCCGTCAGATGTTGAGATTATCGATCATTTCATTGAGAAGACGCCTGCTGAGCTAAGATCGTTCTTTCAAGCAACTGGTTTAGCGATGAGTTATGAGGATTTGGCATTTTGTCAGGTTTATTTCCGAGATACAGAACAAAGGAACCCGACGATTACCGAGATCCGGGTGATTGACACTTATTGGTCGGATCATTGTCGGCATACCACTTTTTTTACTAAGATCGAAGAGGTTTTGATTGGGGAAGGAGATTTTACTTACCCACTAACTACTGCCTACCAGGAATACCTAGCTTCTCGGGATTATGTCTATGGTGAAAATCCCTCCAACAGAGATGTTTGTCTGATGGATGTCGGCATTTTGGGTATGAAAGAATTGAAAAAAAAGGGGCTTTTACAAGATCTTGATGAATCAGATGAGATTAATGCTTGTAGTATTGTTGTAAATGTGGATATCGACGACCGCAATGAAGAGTGGTTGGTAATGTTTAAGAATGAAACACATAATCACCCCACAGAAATTGAACCTTTCGGAGGGGCTGCTACCTGTTTAGGTGGTGCCATCCGAGATCCCTTGTCCGGCCGTACATACGTTTACCAGGCGATGCGTGTGACTGGCAGCGGCGATCCTAGGGCGAAAATAGAGAATACACTCGCTGGGAAGTTACCCCAAAGAAAGATCACGAGGGGCGCTGCGTCTGGTTACAGTTCTTATGGAAATCAAATTGGCCTGGCCACAGGGCAGGTTACGGAAGTCTATGATGAAGGTTTTGTTGCGAAACGTATGGAAATTGGGGCCGTAATTGCGGCTGCTCCTCGCGCAAACGTTGTCCGGCAAGCCCCTGAGCCTGGGGATGTTGTCGTACTGGTCGGCGGGAGAACGGGTCGGGACGGGTGTGGCGGTGCAACAGGTTCTTCTAAGGAACACACTGCGGAGTCTTTACTGACCTGCGGGGCAGAAGTGCAAAAAGGAAATCCTCCGACCGAACGTAAGATTCAGAGGCTCTTCCGTAATGCTCAAGTAAGTACTCTAATTAAACGCTGTAATGATTTCGGAGCGGGCGGTGTGGCCGTAGCTATCGGAGAATTGACAGATGGCCTGGAAATTAACCTGGATGCTGTCCCTAAAAAATACGATGGTCTTGATGGGACAGAACTTGCAATTTCCGAATCTCAGGAGCGTATGGCTGTTGTGATCAGTGCTGAAAATTTTAAGGAGTTTGCGAGGTATGCTCAGGAGGAAAACCTAGAAGCAACTTTGGTAGCCCAAGTCAGTTCTGCTCCCAGGCTTAAAATGCTTTGGCGAGGACAAGCGATTGTCGATCTCAGTAGAGAGTTTCTTAATACCAATGGCGTTAAACAGACGACAAAGGTTCAGGTAACTCTTCCTGACGCCAGTCGTAACTACTTTAAGAGGGTGCTACAAACCGTCGAACAAAAATTAGCTAAAAATACAGTTCCCTCATTAAAAGAGGCCTGGCTGGTCAATTTACAGGATTTGAACGTCTGCAGTCAGAAGGGGCTGGTGGAGAGGTTTGACAGCAGCATCGGGATGTCTTCAGTCCTAATGCCGTTGGGTGGTAAATATCAAGCAACTCCAACAGAAGGCATGGTGGCGAAACTGCCGGTGTTGTCTGGGGAAACGAATACCGTAACCATGATGACCTATGGCTATAATCCACAATTGGCTATCTGGAGCCCATTCCACGGCGCTCTGTATGCTGTCGTCGATGCGGTAACCAAGGTGGTGGCTTTAGGGGGAGATTATCACAAGGTGCGGCTCACTCTGCAGGAGTATTTTGAAAGACTGGGGACAGATCCGATGAAGTGGGGTAAACCCTTCAGTGCTTTACTCGGAGCGTTTTATGCCCAGAAAAAACTGGAGATCCCTGCTATTGGTGGCAAAGACAGTATGTCTGGAACTTTCATGAATTTGCATGTCCCGCCAACGTTAGTTGCTTTTGCGGTCAATGTTACCCGGGCAGATAAGGTTGTGTCCCAGGAGTTTAAAAAGATAGGTAGTCAAGTCGTCTTAGTAACGGCCGTTCGGGATGAATATGAAATTCCTGATTTTGAGCATTTGATTAAAAACTATCGCAAAATTACCGAGTTGATCAATTCTGGATCTGTTCTGGCAACGCACACTGTAAGGATGGGAGGATTAGCTGCTGCTCTCAGCAGAATGTCTTTCGGTAATCGGATTGGGATGGCTCTTAACAATCAGACAGATAGAAAAAGTTTGTTTACAACTGACTACGGCTCGATCGTTTTGGAAATCGAAGCAACGGTGAATCTAGTCGATGTTTTCGGAGAGGTAGCCTACCAATTGCTCGGCTTTACTCAGGAAAAACCTGTGCTTACGGTTAATGGAGTGGAGATTACACTAGATGAGGCTTTACTAGCTTGGGAAAAACCTTTGGAGAAAATCTTTCCTACCCAGACTGAGAAAGTATCTCAGCCACAAAACATGAGCTTTAACCTGCGCAATACTCAAAAGCCGTCTTCTCAAGTGGCTAAGCCGAGAATCTTTATTCCGGTATTTCCGGGTACTAACTGTGAATATGATTCGGCGAAGGCCTTTGAGAAAGCTGGAGGGATTGTTGAAACTCTAGTGATCAGAAACCTAACGGTTGCAGATGTGGAACAATCCATCCAAGCGATGGTTAAAAAGATTAATTCGTCGCAAATTGTCATGCTCCCTGGTGGATTCAGTGCCGGGGATGAACCGGACGGTTCTGGCAAGTTTATAGCGACCATGTTCAGAAATCCCCGGCTTAACGAAGCTGTGCTGGAACTAATCAAGCAACGAGATGGTTTGATGCTCGGAATTTGCAATGGATTCCAAGCATTAATTAAACTTGGTCTCGTTCCATATGGAGAAATATTAGATTTAATGAAAACTTCTCCAACTCTAACGTACAACAAAATTGGGCGACACGTTTCCTGTATGGTCCAAACTAAAGTTGTTTCCGTCTTATCTCCCTGGTTTAGCGGGATCAACCTGGGTGAAATTCACACCGTACCCATCTCCCACGGAGAAGGACGGTTTGTCGCCAGTAAAGACATCATTGAAACCTTAATTGCTAATGGGCAGATCGCTACTCAATATGTCGATTTCGACGGTAACCCTAGCAATAATGTTAGCTATACGCCGAATGGATCTTACGAAGCGATTGAAGGAATCACTAGTCCGGACGGCCGTATTCTGGGTAAAATGGCCCATTCCGAAAGAACCGGAAATGCAATAGCGATCAATGTCCCAGGTAATAAGTATCAACCAATTTTTGCTGGCGGAGTAAATTATTTCCGCGGCTAAGTTCAACGTATAAATATTTCAGCTCTAAAAGTAAGGGGTATGATTTAGAGCACTTCTGGTAACTATAATCGGGAAAATATAAGGAGGTAAGCGGGATGACATTATTGTTATCCCTTTACCTTTTATTGCAGGTTTTTTAAGGTGTCTGTCGAACACTAAATCTAGAGGGTGTTTATTACTACATTATAGGAGATGAATTTCGTGAAAACTCAATTTGACGGAGCTGTAATTACAGAACAAGGTCAAACCTGTGCCGTTGTTTCTGTCCAGCCGGCTATATTCCAAAATTCGGTTAATGCAACTATGATTATTAAAGCCTTATTACCTGCCTTTAATGGTATTCCAGTTGTGCTCATGACATTAGATACCAAGGGGGTTCCTGCTTATTTCGGAAGAGGAGACCTCATAACCCTACTTGAAAATATCAACATTAAAGAAGCTTCATGGAATCAAATAGACGCTGAGATAGATTTAGGTAATTCTTGTCCGCTAAAAGAAGAGGTAGACGAGTAAAAACTAGCCCTGCCAATCGCTTGGTCAAATCCAAGGAGAATTCCACCGTGTTAGTGGTGTTTTTCCTTTCAGTCGAGCCATATTTATTGTTGTATTATCCTTTGCCGCTAGATCAAACTATAGTAATTGACTCTCTTAAAATATGGGTTTCTGAATTGGAATTATATATAAATTTAAAACCCCAGAAATTTGAGGAGGGAATTAGATTGGAAAAATTTCTATTTGTGCTAAGTCGTGGGCTTGAGGATCCTGTCCGCGCCACCCGGGTATTTCAGCTGGCCAAGGTAGCCAAAGAAAAAGGTCATGAAGTCAATATTTTCTTAGTTGACGATGCTGTTGCCTATGCGATTTTGGGACTGGCTGATAATGTCGTGGCACCGACTGGTGATAATGCCAAACAATATATCGACTACCTAGTTGAAAAGAAAGTGACATTTCATCTCTGTACGCCTTGTGCCAGAACTAGGCTTTTCGGTGAAGACCAATTTATCGAGGGAGCTAAATTATCTACGGCTGGAATCCTCATTGACTTAGCGACTGAATCAAAAGTATTTACATTTTAGGCATATGAAGCAGTTAATACAATAGCCCTGCCGTGACGAGACTGGGCTATTGTATTTTTTGTGCAAAGAAAAGAAAAGGGAAATGCAATCGAGAATGCGCTGAATTCTCGATAATATCAAGATTCGTAGCTAAAACGAAAGAGGTATAATAAAATGATTAATCGTGTAAGATTGTTAGCAGAGTTTTGCGAACTAACGAAAATTGATTCTCCAACCAAAAATGAGCGTCAAATCGCGGATATACTCAAAAATCGTCTTGAAAGCATGGGTATGGTTGTAACAGAAGATCAAGTAGGCTTAGTTATCGGTGGCAACTGTGGCAATGTCTTTGCCTATTTAAAGGGTAATCTTCCTCAAGCTCCAGTCGTCTTACTTTCGGCACACCTGGATACGGTAGACCCCTGCCTTGGAATTGAGCCAATGCTCCAAGATGGGCGGATTACTTCTGCTGGTTCAACGATTTTAGGGGCTGATGATAAAGCTGGCATAGCTCCGATTCTGGAAGCTTTAAGAACTATCCAAGAGCAAAATATCCCGCATGGGGATATTCAGGTTATTTTCACTGTAGCAGAAGAAGGCGGTCTAAACGGCTCCAAAAACTTAGATAAATCGCAGTTGAAAGCTGACTTGGGATTTGTTTTAGATGCAGTTGATAAGCCGGGGATCATTATTCTCGAGGCACCTGGGCAAGATCGAATCAATGTAACGATTAAAGGCAGGGCCTCTCATGCCGGAGCAACTCCGGAAGATGGAATCAGCGCCATTGTTGTAGCAGCCAAAGCGATCGCTAGCATGTCAACAGGCCGCATTGATGAGGAGACAACTTCCAACATTGGAACGATTCAGGGCGGGCGGGCTACAAATATTGTGGCCGATAGAGTAGAAATCACATGTGAATCAAGAAGCCGCAACCTAGGAAAATTAGAACGGCAGACTATTGGGATGTGCGAAACTTTTAAACGCTGTGCGGATGAGATGGGTGCCATCGTGGAAATGGAGGTCATAAGATTATATGACCCATTTGCGATTATGAAGGAATCAGAAATTGCCATGCTCGCGGCTCAAGCAGCCCGCTCAGCTAATTTAACTGCATCATTCGAGGCAACTGGTGGTGGAAGCGATGCCAATTATTATAACTGCTACGGTTTACCCTGTGTTGTATTGGGAATTGGAATGCAAAAGCCACATACAACCGATGAATTTATCGAAGAAGAAGATCTGTACCGATCTGCGAAGTTGGTTGTGGAGATCATTAAGGCCGTAGCTAAATCCCGTTGAACTTGATCAAAGGGGGTAAGTGTACATATCGTGGCGGTAACAAATAGAGAAAGGATATGAAGTTTGGCTTGAGTACATTAAAGATAGCCGTTATTCAGATGGACGTGGTCCTTGGTGAATTGGACGTAAACCTAAAAAAAATGGAGAGACTGGTTCGCGAAGCCGCCCAAAGTAAGCCGGATGTGATCGTTTTACCTGAAACTTGGAATACCGGGTACTTCCCAAAAAATCTTGCTGAACTGGCCTTATCTTCGGGCAAAGAAGCTACTAAAAAAATGGGTGAGCTAGCAAAAGATCTACAAATTTATTTGGTTGGAGGGTCAATCTCCGAAGTTTACAAGGAGCAGGTTGTTAATACTGCTAAAGTTTTTAATCGATATGGCTTAGAAATTGCAAGCTACCAGAAGATTCATTTGTTTTCACCAGGAGAAGAAAATAAATTCTATACTGAAGGGAATAAGGTTGTTACTTTCAATATAGAAGGACATCTTTGTGGTGTTATTATTTGTTATGATCTAAGATTCCCTGAACTTATTCGGCGGTTAGCTCTCGATGGCATGGAGATACTCTTCGTACCTGCTGAGTGGCCTCACCCTAGATTAGAGCACTGGCGAATTTTACAAAAGGCGAGGGCTATCGAAAATCAAATTTATGTTATTGGATGCAATGGAGTAGGTATCGGCAACGGAGTTAAATTTTGCGGCCATTCAAGTGTTATTAGTCCTTGGGGAGAAATAATGAGGGAGGCTGAGGAAAAAGAAGGGATTTTCCAAACAGAACTGGAAACAGACGCCATAAGTGAGATTCGTAAGAAAATTCCAGTATTTCTGGATCGAAGGTATTCTAAGTATCAACTTTATTAAGGCAAATTAAGAAAGATTGGCATACACTCTTGACAGCGCTTTGGGATCAGAGTGATTGCAAATCCAAAAGAGTAGATGTTCCGTCTGAACTAAGTTGGATAAGTTCGGCGCCATCATCTGAGATGTAATTTTCATCCCCTTGCATTTGGACTTCTTTAAGCTGACCAGCGGTGACAATAGAAACGGTTTTCTTATCATAAACAATCATCTCACCTTTAGCACCGATCAGTGAATGTGCGTCTTGGAAGGGAATCGAGCCTGTCCATTCTGTCTTCAGGGAAGGGCTATCTGTCAGGCGTGAACGATCTGTAATGGTTTTAAGTTTAATAAGTTTATTGTTTTTAACTTCGCCAATATAAACTTTTCCGGTTCTAATGCCTAAAATCTTATCATAAGCGTTTCTGGAGATGAGTTTACGCATTCCTGACTCA
>OMOF01000198.1 GCA_900290375.1 Candidatus Desulfosporosinus infrequens | reverse complement strand
AAAACTATTCTGTCCGACACGTCGCTATATATATACTAAAAGGTCCTAAACGATTTGGTTTTATTGCGTCGAAAAAAGTTGGAAACTCAGTTCAGAGAAATCGGGCCAGAAGACTCATGAGGGAAGTTATTCGTCTTCATATATTGGAAATTAGAAATGATATACAAATAATTTTTATTGCTAGGGCAAGAATCAAAGGAGTTTCCTATATGGAAGTCGAAAAGTCTATAATGAATATGTTAAAGAAGGCAAATGCCTTAACTAAAAGTGAGTAAAAGGTAATGAAACGACTCTTAATTTTATTGATTAGTCTCTATCAAAAATTTATTTCTCCTTTAAAGGGACAAACATGTCGTTTTCATCCGACTTGTTCGGAATACTCTATTCAGGCGTTAATAAAGTATGGTTTGATCAAAGGAAGTTGGAAATCGATGAAACGAATTTTGAAATGTCACCCGTTTCATCCTGGAGGGCATGACCCAGTTTAAGGAGGGCTTTTGTGAATATTTTTGGTTCGATAATTCAAGGGATGACCTACCTGTTAAACATACTCTATAATTTATCTGCTGCCGTCGGTCTTCCTAATTACGGTGTTGCGATCATTCTTTTGACCGTTTTAATCAAGACCCTAATTTATCCGTTGACTTATAAACAAATGGTCTCGATGCGCAAAACTGTCGATTTACAACCCAAGATCAAAGCCATTCAAGCCAAATATAAGAACGATAAAGAAAAAGCTAGTGCTGCAGTTATGGAACTATACAAAGAACATAATGTTAATCCGATGGGTGGTTGCCTTCCCATTGTTGTTCAGTTGCCGATCTTTTGGTCGCTATATAGTACGCTTCGTAATTTTAAGTATGATCCTTCAAATATTGGAGCTCATATGTTTTTAGGTTTTGATTTAACTCATATCTATGGATTTATGCCTCCCACATTGCATTTAATTTTGCCTATCTTTGCCGCTGCGACAACTTATTTACAAACAAAAGTAACCAATCCAAATGCTTCAACTGATCCAACTCAGAAAACAATGTTATACATGATGCCGCTATTTTTTGCATATATCAGTGCAACGGTACCTTCAGGTTTGGCGTTGTATTGGGTAACGATGAACTGTGTTTCGATTCTTCAACAACTTTATATAAATCGTAGATTGACGAACAAAAATAAAAGCGCGGCATAGATAACGTGGATAACCTGGAAGACGTGAGGAGAGGATCGTTCATGAGGGTTGCAGAGAAAACCGGAAAAACGGTTGAAGAAGCAATTACTGCTGGGGTTTTAGATTTAGCCGTTGATCGTGATCGTGTCAAAGTAGAGGTTCTAGTCGAGCCTACCAAAAAAGGTTTATTCGGTCTCTTTGGAACACGGCTGGCAATAGTTCGAGTTTCTTATGAAGATAATCCGGGTGTCTTGGCCTCGGAATTTATTAATCAGGTATGTCTAGCGATGGGTGTCAAAGCAGAAGTCCAAGTGAATAAGGATGGAGAACACTGGCATGTTGATATTAATGGGCCAGAACTTGGAATTCTTATCGGCCGACGTGGAGATACTTTAGATGCACTTCAATATTTGACGAATCTTGCGGTAGCAAAAATTTTGTCTGAACGAGTTCGGATTGTTGTCGATGTGGAGGGGTATAGATTACGGCGTGAAGAGACACTTGTGCGTCTTGCCAAACGATTATCTGAAAAGGTAAAGAGGACAGGAATAAGGATAGTCTTAGAGCCCATGAATTCTCATGAACGTCGGATTATACATACTTCTTTACAGGATGAAGTCAGGATTTCGACGTTTAGTGAGGGTGATGATCCAAATCGCCGTGTTGTCATATCATTAAAAAGATGATTGAAACCTCACTTATACTTTTTGATTGGTATAAGCTAAATTTGGGTGAGGGGGTAAGCCCCTCATTTTACGTTTCAGTAGGGGCACGATGCATCGTGCCTATTTCAGTTTTGTAATAACTGTGTCATTTGTTCCACTACAAGGGCACGATGCATCGTGCCCCTACTTTTTATTTATGGAGATGAGCAGGCTTGGAAGACACTATCGTGGCGATGGCTACGGCCATGGGAGAAGCAAGTATTCATATTTTAAGATTAAGTGGACCTGAGGCGGAAACTATTATTGAGGATTGCTTTATACCTCGGAATATAGAACGTTGGTTGCTTAGAGAAAATTTTACCTTGAATCTCGGTGTTTTTTTTGATGAGGGTCGAGTTCTTGATGAAGTCTTGGTTGGCAGAATGTTGGCTCCATCCTCTTTTACGGGTGAAGACGTTTTTGAAGTAAATTGTCATGGTGGTCCTTTTGTTGCTCAGAGAATTTTACAAGCCTGCATTCGTCATGGCGCATTTCTTGCGGAACCCGGCGAATTTTCAAAACGGGCTTTCTTAAATGGCAAGCTTGATTTAGTTCAGGCTGAGGCAGTTATAGATTTAATCGGTTCTCGAACAGAGACAGCGGCTAATCTGGCCTTGACTCAATTAAAAGGGGGACTTTCAGAAACAATTATCAATTTGCGGGAAGAAATTCTGGAGATACTCGCATTTATTGAAGCGAGTATAGATTTTCCTGAAGATGATGTTGAAAATTTAGATAGAGAATCCCTTGAATTTAGAATAGATAAGGCTATTTTTAACACTAAAAATCTTCTAATAGGAAGTAAGACAGGTAAACTATTGAGAGATGGTTTACTCACTGTTATAGTAGGTCGTCCAAATGTCGGTAAATCAAGTTTGCTTAATGCGCTATTGCATGAGGAACGAGCTATTGTGACCGATATTCCTGGAACAACCCGTGACGAAATTCGAGAAACCGTTAGTGTGGGAGGAATCCTTTTGCGACTGGTGGATACCGCTGGTATTTGTGAAAGCGAAGATCTCGTGGAACGTTTAGGGGTCGAGAGAACGTGGAAAGCCTTAAAAACGGCAGAGCTTATCTTGTTGGTTGTTCAAGCTAACGTTGCGTTGACCGATGACGAGTACTATATTTTAGAGACATATGCTACAAAAGTAGTTATTATAGTTAATAAAATAGATTTGACAGAGGACGAACGTATTGTCACGGATTACAATATGGGACAATGGATTCCATTTTCTGTGATTAAACATCAGGGTTTTGATGAGCTTGAAGCGGAAATTCGCAGAAGGGTTTACCAGGGAGATGCTGCTCTCGCCTCAGTTCCACTTCTCTCTAATGTCCGGCAAATTTCCTCCTTAGACCGTTGTTCTTCAGCCTTGATACAAGCCTTAGAGAGCATAAGGCTGGGAATGCCTTGGGATATTCTTTCGATTGATATTCGTCAAGCGCTCCATCACGTTTCAGAAATTACTGGACACAATGTTCAAGATTCACTTCTCGATGATATTTTCTCTAGATTTTGTATTGGAAAGTAGGATGAACTTTGGAATATTTTGCTGGAAAATACGATGTAATTGTTGTCGGTGCAGGGCATGCGGGCTGTGAGGCGGCTCTAGCTGCGGCTCGACTAGGTTGCGATACACTCTTGCTTACCATAAGTCTCGACACGATTGCCCATATGCCGTGTAACCCTTCACTTGGGGGACCAGCTAAGGGACATTTGTTACGGGAAATTGATGCTTTAGGTGGACAAATGGGAATAGTAGCCGATGAAACATCTCTACAAGTTAAAATGTTAAATACTGGAAAAGGTCCAGCTGTTCAAGCTTTACGAATCCAATCGGACAAACTGGCTTACCAGAATCGGATGAGGGATGTTTTGTTGGTACAGCCCAGGTTGACAGTTAGCCAAGGACTGGTAGAACGTCTTGTTGTTAAGGATCATTCGATGACCGGCGTAGTAACTCGAACGGGGGCGCGCTTCGAATCTAAGAATGTGGTTTTGACAAGCGGCACATATTTACGAGGTAGAATTATAATTGGGGCCTCTATGTACGAAGGTGGACCCAATGGACAGATGCCAGTCATGAATCTATCGGATTCGCTCAAGGAGTATGGGATTGAATTGGGAAGGTTTAAAACAGGTACTCCGCCTCGCATTCATCGTCAATATGTAGACTATTCTAAATTTCGTATTCAGCCAGGCGATGACACTCCTTGGGGTTTTTCTTTTTTGCCTACAGAGAGTCAGTTCTGGCACAAGGACACCTCAAAGCAAGTTCCTTGTTGGTTAGGATATACAGCAAGCCTGACGCATGAAATTATTCGAGAGAACCTCTATCGAGCACCCTTATATTCGGGTAAAATTGAGGGGATTGGTCCACGTTATTGTCCTTCGATTGAAGATAAAGTTGTGCGTTTTGCTTCACGAGAGGCACATCAAATCTTTTTGGAGCCGGAAGGCTGGCAAAGTGATGAACTTTATGTGGCAGGTTTATCGACCAGTATGCCTGAAGAGGTCCAGATTGAAATTTTGAAGAGCATACCCGGCTTAGAACAAGTACGAATGTTACGGTCGGGGTATGCAATTGAGTATGATTATGTCTCGCCACATCAACTTTCCCTTAGTTTAGAGATCAAGCAGTTACCCGGGTTATTCACGGCAGGCCAATTAAATGGGACATCGGGCTATGAAGAAGCAGCAGCTCAAGGACTAATGGCCGGAATTAATGCGGCATTAAAAGCTTTAGGAAAAGATCCTTTTATACTTCGTCGTTCGGAGGGTTATTTGGGCGTCTTAATTGATGACTTAGTTACAAAAGGAGTGAAGGAACCGTACCGTCTTTTGACATCGCGGGCTGAATATCGTTTAGTTCTACGCCAGGACAATGCTGATTTACGCCTGACTGAGAAGGGACGAGCAGTAGGGTTGGTCAATGAGGAGCGATGGCAACGTTTCCATAACAAAAAAAAGAACTTTTTATATCTTAAACAACTCTGGAAATCTACAGTTTTTTCTCCGTTGAGAGATGACTTACAACATATTATGGCTGAGGCTAATTCGACTCCGACACGTGGAGGTATCAGTGCCCAAGATTTAATTAGAAGACCGGAAATTACGCTTTCCCATTTAGTTAAGCTTCTTCCAGAGTTAGAAAATTTTGATTTAGAAGTGTTAGAAGAAGTAGAAATTGAAACCAAATATGCTGGATATATCGAAAAACAATGGTCTGATATCGAGAAATTTTCGAAATTAGAAGCTCGTTTTTTGCCAAAAACTTTGAATTATAATGAAATACGTGGTTTGTCTACAGAAGGTAGACAGCGGCTAATGGAAGTAAACCCTCTAAATTTAGGTCAGGCTTCTCGTATTACGGGAGTTAGTCCAGCTGATATTTCCGTCTTACTCGTTTCTTTAGAACAAAGGCGTAGAGGGGGAAATAAATAATGTTTGAGGAGTTCACTTCTTTTATTAAAGAGTCAACGTATATGCATGTCGGTTGTGAATTATCTCCTTTACAAATTGCACAACTTTGTCAATTTGGTGATCTTTTACTTGACTGGAACCAACGCTTAAATTTGACGCGAATTACAGATCCCCATGAAGTTATTTTGAAACATTTCATAGATTCAATGGTTCTTTCAAAGTTCATCTCAGGCGTATCTTTCGTGGACTTAGGGACTGGAGCTGGGTTTCCTGGTGTCCCTATCAAGATACTACGTCCAGAATTGGATGTTGTATTAATGGATTCTCTGAAGAAGCGATTAGATTTTCTGGATATTGTTATCAAGACGCTAAATCTGAGAGATATTAAAACGTTTCATGCCCGAGCTGAAGATTTCGGGAGAAATGTACATTATCGAGGCTATTTTGATACAGTGAGTTCTCGCGCAGTTGCACGTCTACCAGTTTTGTTAGAGTACGCACTGCCAGTTCTTAAGGTCAATGGATTGTTCCTAGCCCTAAAAGGATCTCAGGTTGATGATGAGTTGATGGAATCTCAAAAAGCATTAAAATTGTTGGGCGGTACAGTTGAACGTATTGAACATTTCAACCTCGGTGAAGGTGCAGAGCATCGTGCGGTAGTTTTAATAAGAAAGGTCATGGAAACACCTCCACAATACCCCCGTCAAGCCGGGACTCCTACAAAGGATCCCATTTGTTATTTCAAAATTACTAAGCTCAATTAGAAAGCCGCTGGTTTTTTATTGTGTAAGATTGCTCTTTTTAATACTTATTTGTGAAGGGTATATTCTTTGAACGTCGAAATGTGATATAAGTGTATATATAAGTAGTAGAAGATGCTGATTGTTTAGGGGGTGCGGTTTGGAAGAGTCACAAGATCAAAACGTTAGTCAGGGGATTAAGGAAACTGCAGCGACCAAAGTTTATGGTGAAAATCAGGAGACACGTGTGAGGCATTGGATTAGTTTGAATCGTCTTATAAAGAAAAAGTCCTTTTATATTCCGATGGGACTCCTTTTATTTACGCTAGTTTTAACTGCTACCTCAGTACTAATCTATACTCGTGATCAACATACTATTGTGGAAGGGGTAACTATATCTGGGATTAAGGTGGGTACATTGACTCAGGATCAGGCTAAAACAATAATTGATAAAGAAACTCATCGTTTAATGAGCCAAACTGTAAAATTGGATGTGGACCAACAATCTCCTGAGGTTAAGTTAGAGGATTTAGGGCTCACGGTTACTGATGAACTTGCCTTGCAGAACGCTTATGATATATCTAGAAAAGGTTCAATCTTTAATAAGTTAGTAACAAAAATGGCCGCGGCTAAAGGAATAAACTTTGATCTGACTCAAAAATGGGATGAACAAAAATTAAAGGATACCCTTAACCGAACCTTGAAGGATTTCAGTAGTCCAGCTGTGGACGCTTCTTTTGAAATANNACATGTTGGTACAAGCATCGATATTGAGCCACTTGTTTCACAAATCAAAGGAATTAATATTTATAAGCCAATATCTGAACTAAAGGTGGGATTGAAAGAACAACCTCCCAGTATAACAGCTGCTCAATTAGAAGATCAGAAAATCACAGGATTATTAGCGACCTATACTTCCCACTTTGATCCCTCACAATCTGCGCGAACGGACAATGTTCGTATCGCAGCCAAAGCTTTGGATATGGCTATAGTCAAACCGGGGGACACTTTATCATTCAATCAGATTGTCGGCGAAAGAACTATAGAAGGTGGATACAAAGATGCATACATTATAGTTGATGATCAATTCGTACCAGGATTAGCTGGAGGAATATGTCAAGTATCCAGCACTTTGTATAATACTGGTTTGTTTGCCAATTTATCTGTAAGCCAACGTACGAATCATGATCTTGCTATTTCTTATGTTCCACTTGGTCAGGACGCGACAGTTGCTTATCCGGATCTTGATCTTAAATTTAAAAATAATTCAGGAGGGTACCTACTGGTTCGAACGAGTACCGGCGCGGATTCTGTTACGATTGATTTGTATGGTAAGGTAAAGCCAGGACAGGAAGTGACTATTACTAATACTACAGAGTCTATTATTCCCCCAGAAGAAAAGCGGCTGGTTGATGAAACACTCGCACATGGAGTATCAATACTAAAACAACAAGGTCAACCGGGATCTATTGTAAATTCTGTCCGTACTGTCAAAGTGAATGGTAAAGTTGTCAGTAGCGAGCCACTTAGACAAAGTGTTTACAAGGCTTTACCGAAAATTTGGGCAGTTGGAGCATAAAAATCATAAGAATTTTAATATTCGTTAAAAAAAGCGTTAATAGCGCTTTTTTTATTGGAAGGGGTTTGATACTATCTAGAGTATAGATTAACGAAACGATTAGTATTAGTTGACTCCTATATTGTATTTCCACTTAGCTAAGTGTGAGTGAGGACTGGATGTGGATAAAAGGATGTGTGTGCTAATTGATGACTAAAGT
>OMOF01000464.1 GCA_900290375.1 Candidatus Desulfosporosinus infrequens | reverse complement strand
GCTACCAATTCATGCCATTACTTTCACTCCTTTCTTGTGTTCAGGGCATAGAGAAAAGCCCCAAGTCCCTTTGGTAGAACGTGAGGCTTGACAGATTGGCTACTAAATTCAGATATATGATATATGTCTCAAACGTGAGCAGACACGGTTTCTGAGCAACTGACTACCTAATTTACATAAGGCAGTCAGTTCTTTGCTTATGAAGGTTGTACCTTTACATGGCTGGCATGGCCTTTAATAAGATTGATGATTTAACCACATCTTATGTAGCGAGCTTCGGAAATTTATGCAGTTAGATTCACCTGAAACGAGAAGAGAGCCCCTCGCCGAAGCGAAAGGCTCTCTTGCAACTATTCTTCGATTACGTATTCGACAAATTGCGGGAAGTACCAGGTAGTGCGACACGTTTCTAGGTCGATAAAAGCCTAGACATCAGTAATAATGCTGATAGAACTAACATCTTGATAAGTCGAATGAAGAGGTAACGCTCTGAAAGGCTTCTTTAATACTCCGATTGGCGCGTATATGTTATAAGCGTCGAAGCGTCAAAAGCTCGGTGAAGTCGCATGAGAACTACCCCAATGAAAAATATTTGGGAAACCTATCCAGAGGTGGATGGTGTGGTCTATAGTGCGGAAGTCTAGAAAATACCCATGGTAAGAATGTGGGCAAAACCTACTGGCGAAGTTCCGAATGTACGGGGGATTGTACTAACTGATAGAAATGTCAGAGCAAATTTACGTTTGGTAGATGAGGGTGAGTAAAAATTACCTGTATGAAAATCCTTACGATGTTTTAGGCATCGAATGTCTACAAACCCAGAGGAACTACCTAAAGGTATATGCATAGATAGAGATGTTGGAACGTGGTAAGCATTGAACGTGGAGAACCTTATAGTCTATGAAACGTTGACAAGGCAACTTGTCTTTATCAATGTGAAAGTAGGGTCACAGTACCAATGAAACCGTGATAATAAGCGGTGGAGGGATAGGCCCAAGTCAATCATACGAACGAAAGCTAACAATCACAAAATCACTCCATAGGTTCTGGTGAGACTAAAAGAGGCTAACCTCGAAAGGAGGTGTTGCCGACTATGGCTACCACTACCGCGAATACCAAGTTGCGTCACAACGAATATTATGGGCAACAAAGTACCTTTGATGAATTGTATGAAAGAAGCCTTAACGGTGCAAATTTTAATAAACTATACGATAAAATTGTAGAAGAAAGCAATATTCTATTGGCCTATCGAAACATTAAGGCTAACACAGGGAGTAAAACAAAAGGCACAGATGGTCTAACCATTAAAGACATTTCAGGCATGACCAATCAACAAGTTATCACGATGGTAAGAGGAAGGTTAAAGCACTATACACCACAATCGGTCAGACGGGTAGAAATTTTAAAAGAAAATGGAAAACTGCGCCCGCTTGGAATTCCCACTATGTCCGATCGATTGATCCAGGAATGTATACTTCAAATCCTTGAGCCAATATGTGAAGCAAAGTTTCATAATCATAGCTTTGGGTTCAGACCCAACAGAAGCACAGAGCATGCAAAAGCCACGATGCACAGGATGATTAACCTTCAACACCTCCACTTTGTCATAGATGTTGATATCAAAGCCTTTTTTGATAACGTAGATCATGGAAAGCTTCTTAAACAGATGTGGACTATGGGAATACAGGACAAAAACCTTCTTTGTATCATATCAGCTATGTTAAAGGCTGAAATTGAAGGAATAGGCATTCCAAATAAGGGCGTGCCGCAGGGCGGGTTGTGCTCCCCATTATTTTCCAACGTGGTTCTTAACGAATTAGATTGGTGGATTAGCGACCAATGGGAAAGCTTTGAAACTTCACACCCTAAAATAGATAAAAGCAACTACAAAACCAAGGTAATGCGAAGAATGTCAAAACTCAAGGAATGCTATATTATTAGGTACGCAGATGATTTTAAAATCATGTGTCGAACCAGAGAAGCAGCAGAGCGAATGTTCATCGCAGTTAAACTTTGGCTCAAAGAAAGATTGAATCTTGAAATAAGTTCGGAAAAGTCAAAGATTACAAACCTGCGAAAGAAATCATCTGAATTCCTTGGTTTCAAAATCAAAGCGGTTGTTAAGGGTATGAAACGAGTCGCCAACTCAAATATCAAACCTAGTGCTATTATCAAAATAATGGCTAAAGGAAAAGAGCTAATCAAGAAAATCCAGAAGAATCCAACATCCGAGAATGTAAGTCTCTACAATTCTTATGTTCTGGGGACCCATAATTATTATCGTATAGCCACGCATTGCACCAAAGACTTCTCGAAAATCGGATACTATCTTGATAGGATAATTAAAATAAGGTGGAAATCAATTTCTACAAATAAGGGTTCTCCTAGCAAGATATATTTGGAAAAATACAAAGGATATGATAAGCAAAAAACATATATTAATGGTCTTATCATATTTCCAATGTCAGCATGCAAAACTAAAAATGCATGGAATTTCTCTAAAAAGGTGAACAAGTTCACACCAGAAGGTAGAAAACTCATTCATAAACAAATCGAATGTGTATCAGACTTCGAATTTATATACCTTACAAAAAACCCAGTAAAAAATCGAAGTATTGAGTATAATGACAACCGAATATCCCTATTCTCCGCTCAGAGTGGAAGGTGTGGGGTACTTGGTGAAAGATTAGAGGTGAATGATTTCCATTGCCATAATATCATTCCAATTAATGCTGGCGGAGGAGATGAATACAATAATCTAGTCATAATTTCGCCTGATATTCACAGATTAATACATGCAACCAAATCCGAGTCAATTCATCAAGTACTAGCGAAGCTTGAACTATCTAAAAAGCAGATAGCCAAAGTGAACAAATTCAGAGTAAAAGTAGGAAATATTGTGATTTAAGGAAGTAGTTTAAGATTGATGGAACGCCGTGTGACTACGAAAGTGTCATGCACGGTGTGGAGCAAGGGCTGCGACAAGAAGCGACTTCTTCCGTGAATATCAGTGTAGCATAAGCTACTATTCCAGTT
>OMOF01000080.1 GCA_900290375.1 Candidatus Desulfosporosinus infrequens | reverse complement strand
ATATAACTTAAATTAACTTAACTTAATTTAATTTAAGAATCTGCTAATAAATTGCTTATAGTTCTGCTTTACTGCTTTGGTTATGTGAATTCCACCCTTTAGTCCCGCTATTCGGAAATATCTCGGGACGATTAATATTATTATTGGAGGTTTTATGATGATAAGAAAAGCTACTAGTCGTGTACAGGAGCATGATTTATCACTAGAAGCAGCAACGATACCGGCAACTGAAACTGAAAGTGAACCCACAACTTTACCTATACCTGAAGCTGATAGTGAACCTGCAGCTTTACCTATTCCTGAAGCTGATAGTGAACCTGCAACTTTACCTATTCCTGAAGCTGATAGTGAACCTGCAACTTTACCTATTCCTGAAGCTGATAGTGAACCTGCAACTTTACCTATTCCTGAAGCTGAAGTCGAAACCTCATCCCCTGAAGATGACAAGGATCGTCAGGATGTAAAGAAACTAGAGCGTAAGATAGCAGAATTAGAAGATAAGTTTGCTGAACTTCTAGTAGAACTCAACACCTATGTAAAGAAAAAGAAGAAACACCAGGACAGTAACGAAAAGAAAGTTAAATGTAAATGCAAAGGTAAGAAGGTATTACTCGCTAAATGTAAGTGCAAAAGTAAAAAAGCAAAATAATTTTTACTTTTCCAGCCAATAATTCCTTAAATAAGTCAAGAATAAGACAGGGAGGAATTAAAATACCTCCTATTTCTTTACAAACGGCCATTTTTTTAATCGAAAGGAGTCCTAATGCTAAAAAATCTTACTATCTGTTCAAATAAAAAAGTTGATTTAGACGATTTTTCTCCTACCGATACGGACAAGTTAGAGAAAAAGGATATTCAAGAAAAATATTTAGAATTACAAGAGAGGTTTATTGAACTTCAAGATGTGTTCAGGGCTTCTAAGAAATTTAGCCTACTCATTATATTACAAGGCATGGATTGCAGTGGCAAGGATGGTACGGTTAAAAAGGCTTTAGCAGGAGTGAATCCGAATGGATTCTCGGTTCAAAGCTTTAAGCAACCAACTTTAGAGGAGTCAGATCATGATTATCTTTGGCGGGCACACAAAGCAACTCCATCGAAAGGCAATATAACCGTGTTTAACCGCTCCTATTATGAGGACGTCCTTGTGACCCGAGTCCATAAAATGATCGATGATTCGACTGCTATAGCTAGATTCAAAGAAATAACAGAATTTGAGAAATATCTTGTGAGTAACGGAACGATCATCTTAAAATTCTTTTTGCATATCTCCAAAGATTTTCAGCAAAAGAAACTTCTGAGTAGATTAGAGATACCGGAAAAGCATTGGAAGTTCTCTCTAGCGGATCTTGCCGAGAGAAAGTTCTGGGACAAATATCAAAAATATTATGCTGACGTGCTTTCTAATTGTAGTACAGAACAAGCACCTTGGTATATTGTTCCTGCGGATCACAGGTGGTTTCGAGACTATATTGTACTACAGAGAATAGTAACAACACTAGAGGACCTAAAGCTAAAGTACCCAGCAACAAATGAAACTATCACTCAATTAATGAAGGAAATTAGCGAAGTTGATAAGGGTTAAGAATTAAACCACACGTACGACAATGCGATGTAAAACGTCTGTAGTATAACCTAAATGAATCGCTGCATCTTTAATATGGTGGTAAACTTCTCTATATCTCAAAGCATGCATCAGGTCTGGGCTTTTAAATAACTCAGCCATACCTACTCGATACTTATCTTCTATTGTTAACTCAACCTTACGGATATTTCCTATTTGAATTTGAGACTTGCGTGGATCTCCCTTCAAAAGATCCATCGCCTCGACAAGTTGCACTGTCCCTTCTTTTAATTTCTGCAACATGTAGAGAATAATTGGATCTGCAAGCACTTCAAATGCTTCCATTTCTGCTTGTGTAGACTTGGAATATTCAACAATCCTAGCCATTTCCACGGAAAGGGAATAGATATCTTGTCGGTCGAAAGGGGTGACAAAGGCTTCTATGAGATTTTCTTCCATTGTAAACCGGCAACTATCCGCCCTATCCGCCTCGCGTATTAGCCGTTGATAGTCTTCTTCAGATCGACTGCTTATCCAACAACTTAAAAAGTCGACCACGTTGGTAGTGGCTTCCGCTTGATTTCTGATCATCTTGTGGAAATCGCGTTTGATGGGAAACAACCTCTCCCAAAAATTTAGTTTAGTCATTGTTTTCCTCCACTTACTCCACGATACGCAGTAGGTAAAATACTAAGGCAGCAACTAGAGCAGACGCTGGTATAGTGATGCACCAAGCAATTATGATTTCTTTCCCAATCTTCCAGTTAACCATCCGAAATTCATCCGCTCCACCAACTCCCATAACGGTTCCTACCACTACATGCGTAGTAGATACGGGCGCACCAAGGGCTGTCGCCAAGACAAGGCACCCACCCGAGGACAGCTGAGAATTCAGACTATGGATCGGGCGAATCGCGTAGATGCCTCTCCCGATAGTTTTCATAATAGGCCACCCACCAAGCAACGTTCCGACAAACATGACTGCGCCGGCTAAGCCTTTAATCCAGATGAGCCCCACTTGACCGTTGGAATAACTTGCGGAAGCTAAAGCCAGCCATATTATTCCAACCGTTTTTTGACTATCATTGGCACTATGACTATAAGCTAATAACCCAGCCAGAATCCATTGTATTTTTTTGATCCATTTATTAATTGAAATTTTTGCATTGCGTAAAATAAGATTTGATAGTGATTGGATAAGAAAAGCAGCAATGAACCCCAGAACGGGCGACAATATTAAAGCCGCGACAATTTTCGTCACCCCCAATAATTGATGACCAGGACCAAGCAACTCGCTCCAACCCCACAAAATATAATTCGTACCACGAGCAACCCAAACTGCTCCCACTAATCCCCCAACTAAAGCATGAGTGGAGCTTGACGGGAAACCAAATTTCCAAGTAACTAAGTTCCATACTACAGCTCCGATCATCGCCGCTAAAAGTACTTTTAGTAAGGCCGTTTCTGTAGGTATTGTAACTATTCCAGAAATAGTGTTGGCGACAGCGTTTCCACTCGTTAACGCTCCGAAGAAGCCACAGATGGCCGCCAAAATAATTGCTTGGATTGGGTTCGCCGCTCCACAGGAAATAAAGGTCGCAACAACAGAACTAGCATCATGAAGGCCATTAGTTAATGTGAAAATAAATGCAACGAATATAACAATGACTAGAATAATTAGCGTGGAAATAGTCATTTCTGCCCTCATCCCTTCTGTTGCCCTCTTTACGTAGCTTACGTAGCTTTTTTTTGCCCACCTCCACCTCCACTTTTATCTTGTCACTAGTATACCTTAGCGCTCTTAAAAGCACTATAGATTTGTTTCCAGACCAAATGAAGAGCGCAAAATATCAGGACGTAAAGATCCGGCATGATAAGAGCAACCACTGTTTAAATTACATAGCCAAACTTCGGCTGGGCTAAACAAAAGAGGATCGATATCATAAAAATCCCCATACTCCTTATACACTTCCGCAAAAGACCGCCCATACTCTATGGACGAACATGATGGCACCTGCTTCACCAGCGCCTCCAAGCCTTCTTCATCACGAAGGTTGTAAAGTACGGTTGAACCATAAAGAAGCGCATCATTCGTCCGTCCTAAGGCACTAAGCTTATCACAGGCTACTGGAGCAATCGGACAGATACCCCAACCAGAAACTATCTTTTCCAGCTTGTAGCCAAGACCCATCAGTTTCGACAGGCCCGTTTCCAAGGCGCGTGCAGCTATCTGAACTGAACCCACCTGAGACGCAG
This sequence comes from Candidatus Desulfosporosinus infrequens, assembly GCA_900290375.1. GTDB lineage: Bacteria > Bacillota > Desulfitobacteriia > Desulfitobacteriales > Desulfitobacteriaceae > Desulfosporosinus > Desulfosporosinus infrequens. Next base: position 2,138 of record OMOF01000080.1, on the reverse strand, counting down.
TTGGCGCCACCAAGATATAGAGATTCGTTGGCTCACAATGACACTCCTCTAAAATATCTTGGACTACCGCTTCTGACGGAAGTTCTTCACTTTCTAAACAAATAATAGCGGTCTCAGACTGATCCTCATATCCTGATGTTTCAAACAGACTTCCCTTGTGAATAATAGCCCGTCCTGGACCGGAACCCATGGCAACTAACTCACCATTTTTGATCGGCCAGCCAGCATATTGAGACGCCATGCAGGCTCGGAAAGGATGATCAGTAATTACTTCAACCGCAGGCCAGCGTAGCCCACTAAAGTCCAGCCAATGAAGTGTGACCTGCGCCAGCCCGCCAAGACAGACAGCAGCAAAGAGCAGTCCTGCCTCCCAGCCACCTACAACCTGAACACCGCAGTCAATCACTGTCACCCCATATTGTTTTTGAACCTTGACCCGAAGTAGTTCGCTCTTGGCGAGAAGTTCCCCAACCAAAGGGAAAGCTCGACGATTTGGACTTAGTTCAGGTAGTTGGCATAGCTGCAAAAGCATACAGTCCCTCTTCTCCGTGAAGTTATTCTTGAATTACATTTTCAGCCTGCCCAATTTTGACTAAGATTAATTATGCTCTCCTCTGAAGGTTCGGCACATTCAAGGAAATAACCAGTCAGTCTGCCAGTCTATTTTGTGTCATACTGCGTCGGCATGTTCACCTAATAGCCCCGCTATGAGGTGAACATGCCTCCTTGTCTGACGCAAAATATCCATGGCATCTTTGACTTGTTATTTCCTTTCATATGCCTTATCTGATTTCTTAGCTTGAATATTTTTAATTATTTTAACCATAATTGGTGACGAGATCATTTGTACAACTGCATAGAAGGCCGAAGGTATAACCAAGGCAGAATTTAAATTCATTGTTTCCACAGCGGCCGAAGCGATACCAAATTCTTTGGTGCTTACTAGAAACAAAAGTGGGAGAAATGTTTCTTTCTGTTTGAAAATAAGTTTTGTAAGATATGCTAGTGCAAATCCAAATAGGTTAAGAGCTATTTCAGCTAACAATATAAGTAAGGCAAACATTTTGAGTGATATTATGGCCTTGGCATTGGAGGAAACCACGACAAAGAGTAGTAAGATGTAACAAAGAGAAGCTATTCCTGACCAAACTTGTTCATTCTCTCGTACTTTTACAGATTGGTAGTTCAAAAGGATACCTAAAACTACTGGTATAACAATAATTCCGGCTAATTCGATCACCAGATAGGAGACAGGTATATTAAAAGCGACTCCACCGAACCAAGCGAGTACATTCGGCAAAACAAATGGGGTAAGAGCCATTGCCACTACTAACATTGCCGTTCCTATGGCCGTACTACCTCCAGCCAGATAAACCATCAGTGGTGCCGAAACATCAGCTGGAAGACTACCCAAAAGTAACTGCCCTATTCTAATATTCGGCCAATACGAAAATAGTTTACCTAGAAATAAGGCAAACAGTGCCATCGGAACAAATTGAAGAAATACGCCCCAAAAGATCATAAACGGGTGTTTTCTAATTTGTTTAAAATCTTCTGCTTTAATAGTCATACTTACATTGAGAACCATTATTGCTAGGACAGGGGTAACGATCCACCCCAAAGAAGAACCAGGTTCGGGAAAAATAAGCGAAAAAGTTCCGACGATCAATACGAAATGTAATAAATGATCGGAGATCCACGCTAATACTTTCATTTAAAATCACTCTCCAATTTATCTTTTAGATTATACTGTATTTAAACAGCCTTAGTTTTAAGGCTAATATTGTTTAAAAATAAATGACGCCTACAACTAATTATTGTTGTAGGCGTCATTGCCTCATGATTAATAGTATAGTGTATCTTACCTAAAATTCAAGATACACTTAAAAATATAACACCTTGAATTCCACGTTAAACCAAGTGCCCATATCTCAACACTGTACGGAAATTATCCTAACTACCCTTGATATGTTTTCAATTATATGCACAATATGGTATAATCTAATTAGTGTACTTTCTTTTTTCTACCTATTCATGATTCCCCTGCAGAAAGACTAAAATGATATAAAATATCAAGTCACTGCAATTATTTTGATGTCATCCTGAGCGAGAGCGAAGGATCTAGGGCCTTAAGATCC
>OMOF01000459.1 GCA_900290375.1 Candidatus Desulfosporosinus infrequens | reverse complement strand
ATAACCAATCGAAGCGAAACACTTCTGCGTCGAAAAATATCATTTCGAGGGCCTCACATTAATTGGTTTGTCGCGCTGTTTGTTCATCTCTCTTATCCTCGCGACTGCGCAAAATGCGGTTAAATCAAAATAACCCGCGTCATTTCTCATGTCCAAGCTTTCCTCACGGCGCATTTTACGGTTTTCTCTTTGCTTTTGTCTGTTCCGCATAATTTGTATACCCCCCGTTTTTATAGTCATACCCCTATCCGGTATTCAATTCCAACTAATCTTGGAAAGGGGACTCTCTCGAATCCCCTTTTTCACAAACTTGTCTAGGCTTCAAAGATTTCCTTAATTACATAAGTGCCAAAGCCCTTCTTGTCTTCTCCATAGTCCACTTCATATTCAAACTTGTCATTAATGACTTCATGAAGGTCGAGAAGTAGCTCGTTAAACTGTTGATAGCTGTCAAACAGGACCTCGATGCCACTGTCTAAAGAACTCAGGAACTCGGTGGCCTTGTGAATCCCGAAACCCACATGAATGACTTGGTTGTAAAAAATTAGTTGACCCTTGTACTCTCCACTCAAAATTTTCATCCAACACGCCATCATGGGTTTTCCGGACTTCGACTCGACCAGTTCCAATTTTTCAACTTTGACCTCATAATGGCCTTTCGGAACATCGCGGAATTCTTGCTTGTTTTCCTGAGCTGCTAACACGTCTTCCTTGAGTGCCTTAGTATCGATGGCTCTATCGAATTTTTCCCATACGTTTGTCGCCATGGTGAATTCATCTCCTCTTATTTTGATTTTGAGCACAAAGGGCCTAGATCGTAAAGTTCCAACGTACCTGAGCTAAATTTAGTCCGATAGTTGATCACTACTTTACCGCCAGAACCGCCCACTGAATGAATTCCAGTAATGTCTACCTTTTTAGTGACCTTGGCAAATGTTCGTTTTCCGACGTATATTATTTCTCCAGCGAACTCGCTCGGAAATTCTAGTCGTGGTTCGCGATTAGGTTTAATTTTTTTCATTGTTGGTGGCTCACTTACCGTAGGTGTTTCTTCGCCTGGATCTGGCTCGTTCACTGGTGCCTCTTCATCCGGTTGGGATGCATCGTTTGAATTATCCCCTGACGAAGTGGCCTCTTCAGTGGCCACTTCAGTTTCCTGTGTCGCAGCCTCAAGCGTATCTTTGGCCTTTCTTTCACGTTTGGTTTTTGTCTCAGGATTTGCTGATACTTCGTTCTGCACCGCCTCGTAAATTTTGACAAATGCTTCATACTCAAGTGGGATTTTTTTAGCAAGTAACGTTAACCGCCCACCACCAAACTCTACCTCACTGGTTTTAAAGGTTAAGAACCGTTCATCTTCCTCATTAATCACGCGAGCCACGATATCCACCATTCCAGCGATTTTGTTTGCGGCCTTTTCTTGGATGTTTGGGGCAATCCGTGTGATC
>OMOF01000668.1 GCA_900290375.1 Candidatus Desulfosporosinus infrequens | reverse complement strand
GCAAATACCTTTTCGATGGGGATTGTCGGGGGCATTTCCGGTTACTTAAGCTGGAAACTACTTCGTGCGCTCCGTAGTCCCATATGGTTGGCAGCAGGGGTTGCTGGTTTTGTGGGAGATATCTTGACCTATTTAGCCAGTTCGTTTGAGCTCGCCTTGAGTTTACATGGCAATATTCCGCTCCTTAAACAATGGATGATTTTTTTTATGGGCTATGCACCGACCCAATTACCTTTGGCTATTGCTGAGGCTGTTTTTACAGCAGCTGTGCTTCAAGCCATGGTCAATCGTCGGCCTGATTTACTGCCTGGGATTAAACTTCGTCAAAAATCCAAGCAAGAGACAGAAAAAGATGTTGTCAAACGTTGAAAGTAAAGCTCTTACAGAACAATTTGAGTGGTTAGATTTCTATACTAGAGTTCTCCCATCTGTCCAGTTTGTCCGGTTGCTGTTTACTTGTGAAAATATTAGGCCAGAACGTTATCTAACGTTCTGGCCTAATATTATTGACATATGTTCAAAATAGAGTATACTAAAAACAGTAAAGAGCATATGTCAATAACTAATAACGGAGTACTGAATGGAGGAAACAAAATGAAAATTGCAGTTGCAAGTGGCAATGGAATGGTTACAGAGCATTTCGGTTATTGTGAGGGTTTTAGTATTTTTGAAACAGAGAACAATCAAATTATTAAGAGCGAATCCATCCCCAATCCCGGTCATAAGCCTGGCTTTTTACCAAATTTCTTAAACGATATGGGAGTGAATGTAATTATTTCCGGAGGGATGGGTGGCGGGGCCGTCACAATCTTCAACGAGAAAGGTATTGAAGTTATCACAGGTGCTAAAGGAAATGTTGAAGCCGCAGCGAATAGCTATTTACAGGGTTCGCTTAAATCTACGGGTTCTATTTGTCACGAGCATAAGCATCATGATGAATGCGGAAATTAATGGAATCTTAATGACGGAATTGTAAATTGAATAATTTATTTTATCCTGAGGAGCTTTTCGGCAGGAATTGGTGAATAATTGTAGAATATAATAAGCAGAGAATGCAAAAATAATAGCGTAGAGCAAGACCATGAAGGTGTTTGCAAAACCATGGAGGTTTGACTCGTCAGAGTCTACTTTATGGTTTTTTTGTTTAGATGTAAAGAAGGTGCTTGGGATTCAAGAATAGAAAAAAGGAGGAGTATTAGTATGCATATTCCAGACGGATATCTTAGTCCCCAAACAGATGCAGTCCTTGGCTTTGTCAGTGCAATCACTGCAGCAGTAGCCGCCTCAAAAACAGCCAGTACGGTTCGAGCTAAGTACATTCCGATGCTTTCAGTCGGTGCTGCGTTTTCCTTTACCCTTATGATGTTCAATGTTCCAATCCCAGATGGAACGACCGCTCACGCTGTCGGTGGATCCCTGCTAGCTGTTATATTAGGACCCTGGGCCGCCATGATTTCTGTGTCAATCGCCCTAATTATTCAAGCGCTTTTTTTCGGAGACGGTGGAATTCTGGCCTTGGGTGCCAACATCTTTAATATGGCGGTTGTATTACCCTTCGTCAGTTATGCAATCTTTCAACTCATCGCAGGAAAAAGTGAGACACTGTCCAAACGTCGCATGATTGGAGCGGGAATTGCAGGTTACATCGGGCTCAATATGGCTGCACTATGTGCGGGAATTGAGTTCGGGCTTCAGCCCTTGCTTTTCCACGCGGCTAATGGAACCCCACTCTATAGCCCGTATGGACTCGGAGTGGCAGTCCCTGCGATGCTCTTTGCTCATCTTACCATCGCGGGACCGGTTGAGGGAGTCGTGACAGGTTTGGTTATTGCCTATTTGCAACGCACTAACCCTGTTCTGCTTCAAATGCGGACGGATTCTGGAAAATCTACCTCTCACATTCCTTATGGTCGCTATATTGCAGGGTTGATCGTTGTTGCTTTGCTCACGCCCCTAGGCTTGATGGCCTCCGGAACGGCTTGGGGAGAATGGGGTGGAAAAGCATTACAAGCTCAATTGGGGTTTGTTCCGAGCGGTTTGGAAAAACTAGGGGATTTCTGGAATCATGTCTTATTTAAGGGCTACGGCATCACTGGGTTTGATCAAACATTTTGGCAACAAGCTCTTGGCTATATAATATCAGCGTTTTTCGCCTTGTTAGTGATCGGGAGCATTGGGCTTTTTATTCAACGTATGGTTCGTAAGTCAGAGGGGCATATTTAATTAGATAAAATGGTCAAAGCGAGATTCGGTTATGGTTTACAAGACTTTGTAGTTTGGGGTATAATGACTCAATTAAATATTGAGGAATGAGTGATTCTTTTCTGAGGGAAAGAATTGAAAAGGGAAGTCAGTTAAGCTGACGCGGTGCCCGCCACTGTAAAAGGGAGTCTACTTACAAAATGTCACTGGGGATCTATTCCCGGGAAGACGTGAGTGGATGAAGATCTTCAGCCAGGAGACCTGCTTATTCCGAAGTCAAACTACCTACGGGAATGTTAGGGGGTGTATTAACTGTACCTTGGGGACTATTTTGTCAGATAACAGTTAAACCTTTTACCTTTGTATGTGGTGAAAGGTTTTTATTTTTTATACCAGTCAGGAGGAAAAGATGTTGTCAACCACCAAAGGAAAGATTTCGTCGGAACAATTTAAATGGTTCGATTCCTATACTAAAGTTCTGTTAGCTGTTATGTTTGTCTTGTTGCTTTTCATTTTTGGAGCGGGGAAATACATGGATAGTCACAAAATGGTGGCGGGTGGTACGGATGACTTAGTTAACAACCTCGCGACAGCGGTTACGAAAGGGGAACATCATCCATTCGTGGAATTACCTGGGGATGCGCAGCTTGGAGCCTTCTCGGTGGCTAATTTTTTTGCCGGCTTAATTATAGGACACCACTGGGAAAAAATCTTTGGGAAACCAGTTGTAGAGGAAGAGGAAGCAGTGAAGGTGGAATAAGCAATGGAGATCTCAGTTTTAGATAAAATGGCCAGAGCGGATAGTCCGTTGCATCTTTGGGATGGACGGGTCAAGACTGTAATATTTTTGGGGGGCATTATCCTTTCAACAGCTTTTCAACACTGGTATTTTATCGCAATAGTATGGATGAGCAGTATTCTATTGTTCAGTAAACTTCACCTGCCATGGCGTAATCTCTGGGTTCGTTTGTATATTCCGTTTGGGGTCGCTTGGTTGGTATTCGTCAGTTTGCTTTTTACTAATGGAAGCCACACCTTGATGGTTTTAAATATAGGAAAGTTGGCCTTTCCAGTGTACATTGAGGGGATGCAACTTGGTTTTTTAATGCTGTTGAGGATCATGACGGCCGTTACTTTAGGCAGTTTGCTCTCTTTTTCGACGCCGATGATTGAAATTTTAGAAACACTGCGCCTCTGTAAGGTTCCCAGTATAATCATTGATCTGGCTGCTATGATGTACCGCTACGTTTTTATTCTTGAAGAAACAGCACGCAGTATGCGTCGTGCGCAGCTCAGTCGGATGGGTGACCAGATGAGCTGGCTACGACAGGCTCGTGATGTTGGCAAAGTTGCTGGACATGTGTTAATTAAATCTCTCGACCGCAGCACTAGGATCTATAAAGCAATGTTGTCTCGAGGGTATAGTGAAACCAGTACTGGAGCTGAATTCTTTACGAACTCAATACCCTCAGCGGATTGGAAAAATGGGCTACTCCTTGCGTCTTTGCTTATACTATTGTTGAGCTTGGATATTTTGACCTAAAGGAAGGATGCAAAATGGGACTTATCGACATCTTAGAGGTAGGCTATACATATAGTGATGGGTGCTCGGCCCTCAAAAACATAAATCTATCGATAAAAAAAGGGGAAAGAGTTGCAATACTGGGACCCAACGGAGCAGGTAAGTCGACTCTATTCCAGCTTTTTAATGGTCTCTTACAGGCCACATCAGGTTCGGTTACTGTGCAAGGATTGCCAGTTTGTAAAGAACATTTGCCGGAAATTCGCAGCAAAATCGGCATGGTTTTTCAAGACCCCGATGACCAACTCTTTAATTCTACAGTTCGCCAAGAGATTGCCTATGGCCTAATGAATATGCGTATCTCCGGTAAGGCTCTAGATGAAGCGATTGCCTGGGCCCTTCGGGTTGTGGACATGCAGGAATATAGTGCCAAAAGTCCACATAATTTAAGCGGCGGCGAAAAAAAAAGAGTTGCCTTGGCCAGCGTATTGGCTATGCGACCGGAAGTATTGGTTTTAGACGAGCCAACCGCTGCCCTAGATCCCCGTGGGGTAAGTAAATTAATTAAATTGCTTAATTCAATTAACCGTGATCAAGGGATTACGCTGATTTTTGCCACCCACGACGTAGATATTGTCCCTTTGCTCGCCGACAAGGTTTATCTATTGAGTAAAGGAGAAATCGTCTTGGGAGGGTCTACGGCGGAAGTTTTTAAACATAAAGAGATAATCCGTAAAATTGATTTGCGCCTACCAAGAGTAGCTCATTTAGCCGAATTACTGGCCCGCGATGGTAGTTTAAATATGGATAACCTGCCTTTGACTATTGGTCAGGCCAAGAATCTTTTTGAAACAAGATAACTGGCTAACTGGCCAGAAATGCGAAAATTGTTCTCAACATCTATGGAGGGTGACTGATTAAAATGATCATACTTTTGGGAGAAACAGCAGCGGCACGTGAGATCGCCGCAGGTCTTGAAAACAGGGGGCTTGAATTTGAACGCACACAAATCTGGACGGAAAATGCTCGCCTTCAGACGCCGTCTGTTATTCTCGATGCCAGCCATCCTTCCTGTAGTAGTAAGTTTGCTTCGTTAAACCAATGGTGTGAACAAAGGGGTGTTCCCTATCTCAGGTTGGAAAGAGCCGAAACTAAGATTCCGGCGAGTGCCTTAATTTATCCGGTTTATCATTGGGAGGAAGCTTTACTCCACCTAAAACAACGTGTGCCTACCTTATATCTAGAGAAAGAACGACTGGTAACGATTTTCGTTACCACAGGTAGCCATCAATTAGAAAGTATTGTGCGCAGCTCCTTTGCTCGCTCTGCCCGTTTGGTTGTGAGAGTGCTTCCCGAAGGACGTTTAGTGCAAAAATGCCAGGATATGGGTATTAATCCGAGGGATATTATAGCTATGCAGGGGCCTTTTTCTAAAGAAATCAATAAAGCATTATTAAAGTTTTATGGGGCAGACATCCTTTTGACTCGGGACAGTGGTCTTGATGGTGGGACAGACACGAAGATTTCGGCAGCTTTAGAACTAGGGTTAGAAGTTATACTAGTCAAAAAAATCAAGGATAGTATCGGTTTGACAGCGTATAATGTTAAGGAACTCCTCAATTGGGTCGATGGATATTTTAAAAATTAAGTTTTGCTATAAGGCACATTCAAGAAAATAATAAATTTTTAGGGAGTTAATAAATTTACATGTTTTACGGCTTAACTGGGAATTTTAATGAGAGTAAAGAATGATTTTTAGCGGAGGTGCTGTGTAAATGCCAATGATTAACTTTGATGGGCCTACCCTAACTATTGACCAGAAGAGGAGCTTAATTCACGGAATGAGTCAAGCTGCTTCTCAGGCGTTAGGAATTCCGATGGCAGCGTTTACTGTAACCCTAGATGAACATGACTATAGTAACATGGGTATCGGCGGCGAAGTGTTGACAGAATCAGTTTATTGGAGTAAATACAAAGAACTTAAAGACTAAGGAAATCCCTTGAGCGCGGTCCCTTTTTCGGGACCGTTTTTTTTACGTATCAGACGCCCATGCCACAATGCGGCACCACTGATGAAGCACGAGGGCACGATGCATCGTGCCCCTACGAAGATGATATCTAAGAACAATAAAAGGATCAAGGCACAGCCTCGGTTTTTCGTAATACAATATTGATTCTGCTGCAGAGTGCGCCAGACCCCTTGTCATGCTATTAATATCACATTTTATTGTCATCCTGAGCGAAGCGAAGGATCTTAAGGCCCTAGATCCTTCGCTCTCGCTCAGGATGACACCAAAATAATTGCAGTGACTTGATATTTTATATCATTTTATACTTTCTGCAGGGGAATCAATATTACATTGTTATATTGAAATATGATAAGATTATTCCTAACTAGGAAAGAAACAGATGTAGAAATTAAAACAAATGGCTGAGGAAAGTGAAAAAGAAAACCAAAAGAGTAAACCAAAAGAGAAATTCACTAAAAGAAAGATAAATTCACTTAAAGAGAGCAGGTGTCCAATGCCTACGAAAAGAGATGTGGAGCGAATCTTAGAGAACCGGGATTGGAAGCAACTATTCGCTTGGGGCGACGAAAATAAGAGTCTCTATCGACAACTGATGGCACGAATTTATGTTAAAGATGGAATCGTCTTTTGGCGAGCGGTAGAAGCCTTAGGGGTTTTCGCTCACTATATCGAGCAGAAAGAGCGAAACTATGCTCTGGAACTAGTGCGACGATATTTTTGGATGCTTAATGAAGAATCAGGGGGGACGGCTTGGAATGCGTCTGAGGCTATAGGTAGCCTGATTGCTCATTGTTCGGAGACGTGTGGACAGTTTAACTGGATGCTTTCTGGGCTCTTGGAAGATGAAAGTTTGAGAGATGGCGCTCTATGGGGGCTGGGACAATTGGCTCAAGTCAATCCACACTTGGTGGACCCGCTGGAAGAACGCATACGGCCTTTCTTAGAGTCTGAGGAATCGTTAGCACGGGGGTTGGCGGCTTTGATCTATACTCTAGTGAAGATACCTCATGATGACTTTGCTCTTTATCGTGCTGAAGGGCCTAAATGGAGTATCCCCCAAGAGTTGGATCAACGATTGAAAAATGATCAAGGTTCACTCGAACTTTATCAAGATGGAGAACTACGGAGCTACCGTGTACAGGAACTTTGGCAGGCTCAGACTGTTGCTTTTTGGACAGAAAAGCTGATGATCCATGACCTTGAAGTCGAATTAACGGTTGCCTCCACTTCGGTGGGGTTGTGTTGGTTAGGACTCGGTCCCTCGGTTGAGGAGGAACAGTCCTTACGGATATGGGCGTCACGTTGGTTGCCAAAAGGGTTTCTAATTCCGAAGCGCGAACCGAATGGTGAAGCTATTCGTCAGTTTCAAGAGTACCTAACAGGAAACCGCAAGGAGTTTACGATTCCGCTTCATCAGCTCGGTACACCGTTTCAACTTCTAGTTTGGGAGGAACTTCTGCGTATTCCTTACGGAGAGACACGTACTTATGGTGATATCGCTACAAAGGTGGAAAATCTGAAAGGGCAGAGAGCAGTGGGTATGGCAAATCATAGAAATCCAATTGCAGTTATGGTCCCTTGTCATCGAGTCATTGGTAAAAACGGAAATTTGACGGGTTACGCCGGAGGCTTGGACATTAAGCAAAGACTATTAGAGTTGGAGGGTGCTATTCTGCCCTTAATAAGCGAAAGAACTGAGGAAAAGAGTTTGAGGAGGGGAACTATGGAGAAAATGGAAAGCAAATCCCTTTTTATGGGAGTCGAACACATTGGAATCAAGGCTGTGGATCTGGAGAAGGCACTTCGGTTCTACCAAGAGGTACTTGGCTTTAAGTTTTTATATCGGATTAAACCAGGAGATGTGGAACTGGTTTTTTTGGAATTAGGGGGTACCATCGTAGAGCTCGTTGAAGTGGTCGATGGTCAACGTTTTGACGATGGGGTTGTCAATCATTTAGCCCTGAGGGTAGCGGATATTTTTAAAGCCGTTGAGCATTTACAAGCATATCAGGTGGAGTTGATCTCTTCTGAGCCTATGGCTTTAGGCGAAGGACGGTATAATTTCTTTTTCCGTGGTCCTAGTGGGGAAAAACTCGAATTATATCAAGCGTAGCGTAATTATGCAACAGAAACGATATCACACCTTTAATGAACATTTGCGGGAAAGGTTCGGTGGAAAAATCTTTAAGGTCTCCTTGGACGCTGGATTTACCTGCCCTAACCGGGATGGGACGTTAGGGCGGGATGGGTGTGTCTATTGTAGCGAACGGGGGTCCGGGGACTTTGCCGGAAAACAGGGGTTATCCCTGCACGATCAGTTTATTGAAGTGACGGCAAGGATGAAGAAAAAATGGCCCTATGCCAACTATATTGCTTATTTTCAAGCCTATACCAATACTTATGCACCAGTAGAGAGGTTGCATGAGGTCTATGAAGCAGCCTTGGCGGAGGAGAACGTTGTAGGGCTAGCCATCTCAACCAGGCCGGACTGCTTGCCAGAGAATGTGTTGGATTATTTGGAAGAGCTGAATCAGAGAACCTATTTGTGGGTCGAACTGGGGTTGCAAAGTATTCATGATCGAACTATGCAATGGATTGAAAGAGGTCATAACTATGCCCAATTCCTGAAGGGCCTTGAGATGTTGCACTCACGAGGAATCCGAGTTTGTGTCCATATAATTCTCGGCTTGCCTGGGGAAACAAAAGCTGAGATGATGGCTACTGCACAAGCGGTTGCGAAGATGCCTCTCCAAGGGATCAAGATTCATTTGCTCCATATTTTAAAAGGAACCCCATTGGCGGCAATTTATCAGCGCGAACCATTTGAGCTGATGACGAAAGATGATTATGTTTCGCTCGTAGTTGACATTTTAGAAATCCTACCTCCTGAAATAGTTATTCAGCGTTTAACTGGAGACGGGCCACCTGATACTCTCCTTGGCCCGCTCTGGAGCCGCAAAAAATGGGAAGTTCTCAATGCAATTGATGAGGAATTAGCACGACGAGATACATGGCAAGGGAAAAGGGCAAAGAAATAGCGACCCCGAGGGATCGCATTCAAAGGCGGATCTTATGAATAACCTGTTGTTAAGGCTGTAAAGTGGGCTGAGGAGACAGGGGTGTGAGAATCAAATCCTGGAAATATTCATTAGGGGTTATAGGCTGAGGTGGAGTTGGTTTAAGGCCTGGTGCTAAGTTTAAGTAACGTTTCAGATCTGAATTGGCCTCTGTGATCCGTTGGATTATTTGGTCGTTGTTAAGACGTTCAGACATTTGACACCGCCTCCTTTAAAGTTTAATTTCGATTATAGGAGTTGCGTACTGAATGAGCTTTCTTTCCCAAGTACGCAAAAACACTGATTTCTAAGACTACTCCGGCTGCAACTAGTTTGTCAGCCGCTTTTTAGGTACTATGTTAGTAAGTATAAGTTTTAGATGAGTCCCAGCTAGGATATATAACATTTTCTTACTAACAACCTTATTGTAACATAAGGGTTGTCACGAGTCAATTGGATGATGTCGCCTGAAGTTGGCTATGTTATAATAGGATAAATAAGTAAGGGGTTGAAGGTATTGGACCAAGCACGTTACCAGGAAATTGCCATCGATTTAGCTCACGCCATTATGATGGGAGAATACCATGAAGGAGAAAAAATTCATGGTCGTTCTACTTTGGCAGGGCGGTATAATGTTTCGCCGGAAACCATTCGCCGTGCCATCGCGATTTTACAGAATATTGGGGTTGTTGTAGTTAGTCAAGGTGTAGGGATTACTGTCACGTCAAAAGCTATGGCAGAAAAATTTATTAAATCGTTTAATCAAAAAGGAGAAATCCAGGTTTTTCTAGAAGATTTAAAAAAACTTATGGATATAAGACGTGAAAATGATTTAAAAATTGAAAGCCATTTACTCAAATTGCGGGGATATGCTGATCGAATAATGTCCCGTTGGCTGGATGTTGGGGAAATCGAAATTGGAAAAACTTCTCCGGCAATTGGGAAAACCTTGCGGGAATTAAAGATTCGAGAGCGTACTGGAACAACTATTATTGCTGTGGTTCGAGACGGCTTTGAACAATTTTCTCCGGAAGCTGGTTTTGTCCTGCGTGGCGAAGATGTTCTTTTAGCAGCGGGGTCATCCGAGGGACAAGAAAAGTTGCAACAATTAATTTTATGATTTGGAGCAAGCAGAATGTATCCTGGCATTGATATCATCGAAATTGAACGTTTTGTTATTGCGTTTAAACGGCAGCCTAAGTTGCCTGAACGTCTTTTCACAACGCGAGAGCGGGAGAACTTAAACGGGAAAGGGATCCAGAGTTATGCGGCCCGTTTCGCCGGAAAAGAGGCAGTACTTAAAACATTGGGTACTGGTTTGTGCAGATTGTCCTGGCATGATATAGAAATTTTAACTGATTTGAGTGGAGAACCCCTGGTTTACCTTAGCTCAAGAGCTGTGGAGTTAGTAAAGTCTCGGGGTGGGTCTCAAATTCGAATAAGTTTAACTCATAATCGAACGCAGGCAATGGCCTTTGCGATTTTAAGTTGATGGTAAGGACAATTTCATGAAATGCCCTTACCAAGTATGCTCTTACTTGTCATAGAGATATAATGTAGAAGATAAAATATAAAGAGAGAACCGGGGGTGGGGAGCATGCGTGTAGTTAGCGCGGAACAGATGCGGCAGATCGAGGAAAGAGCTATTCACCATTATGGTATTCCAAGTTTGCTCCTGATGGAAAATGCAGCATGGGCTGTGGTTGAAGAAATTCGGTCTCATTTTCGTAAAGGAGGAGCGGCAAATCTAAGCGGCCAAAAAGCAGTGATCTTAGTTGGCAAGGGAAATAATGGCGGAGATGGCCTGGCAGTGGCTCGACATTTAGTTTTCCAGGGCATGGACGTCACGGTCCTGTTATTTGCTGGACTTAAGGAACTCAAAGGAGATGCAGCTATAAATTTACGTCTTTTTCAAGGAACGACGGGTAAGTGCTTTGTAATCGAAGGCGAGAAACAACATCGTCTGACACGTTTAGCACTCGCGCAAGCGGATGTCGTGGTGGATGCACTTTATGGCATAGGTATGCGTGGAGCTTTGCCCAGCTTGATAGAAGAATATATTCATGAAGTGAACTGTTCTCCTGGATGGGTGATTTCCATCGACATTCCCAGTGGGGTGGAGGCCGATACGGGTAAAGTTTACCGTACGGCGATTCGCGCTCGAACTACAGTGACCTTCGGACTCCCCAAATGGGGTCTTTTTCTCGGTGAAGGTCCAGAATATAGTGGGCGGGTTGTCGTGGATCCTATTTCCATTCCCAAATCTTACTTTACAGACGAAGGGATCTCCACGTTTGTGTTAACCGATGAGGATGCCTACAATATGCTTCCCGTTCGCCAGCTTAAGGGGCACAAAGGAACCCATGGCAAAGGAATTCTTGTAGCGGGTTCCAAAGGCATGAGTGGGGCAGCGGTCTTAGCTGGCCGGGGTGCTCTGCGCAGCGGCATTGGACTGTTGCAAATTGTTACCCCCGATGGGATTGCGCAGGAAGTAGATGCCAGTATTACGGAGGCGACCGTTTGGTCCGCTCCAGGAGACGAATGTTTGAACGCAGAAGCTTGGTCGGTCATCTTGAAGCAATCTGATCAGGCCCAAGCTCTAGCCGTGGGTCCTGGCATAGCTCATAATCCTCAATTTGTCACGGTATTAGAAGAAATTTTGGGAACCATAGGTTGCCCAGTCGTCTTAGATGCAGATGCGCTTAATCTAGTGGCGTTAGAACCGGGCATATTGGGTTTGAGAAATGGTCTCGGTCCGCTGATTCTTACCCCTCATCCGGGTGAAATGGCCCGGCTTTGCGGGTGTAGTGTCGAAGATATCGAGCGCAATCGCTTGGATATTGCGGTGGCTAAAGCTGTGGAGTGGGAAGCAGTAGTTGTCTTAAAAGGTTCTGTGACCATTATTGCTTCTCCGGACGGTCGAGCCTTTTTCAATCCAACCGGAAATCCGGGACTGGGGACAGGAGGGACGGGAGATGTGTTGACAGGCAGCATTCTCGCTTGGTTGGCCCAAGGAGTTACGCCCCTTGAAGCCGCGTGCCTGGGAGTATATTTACATGGGAAAGCTGCAGATGACTTAGCGATAGAGTATGGGTGGTCAGGATTCACAGCCTTGGAAGTGGCAGATCGGCTGCCTAAAGTCCGGCGTGAGGTGGAAATGAAACCTTTAGAGAAAAAAAGAGGAGGGGAAAATAGGGTTGCGACAGGTATGGGCTGAGGTTAATCTACAAACTCTAAAAGAAAATTTCATCAAGTTACAGGCATATACCCGCAGCGAAATGATGCCAATTGTCAAAGCAGATGCCTACGGGCATGGAGTGATCCCAGTTGTGAAAACCCTTCAAGCTTGTGGAGTCAAGCGTTTTGGCGTTGCTCTATTGCAAGAAGCACTAGAGGTTAAAGCGGAGTTTCCCGAGCTTACAGTCATGGTTATCGGGGCTACTGAGCTCGACCAGTTGGATGCTTTAGTTAAGGCAGAGATCATTCCTGCCATTTTTCACTTGTCTCAAGCTCAGGCGCTTTCTGAGGCGGCCGTGAAACAAAATAAAACGGTGAGATTACATATCAAAGTAGATACGGGAATGAACCGGATCGGATTTAAAGAGCAAGACTTGGCAGAAATTATAAAAATCTCAGCTTTACCGAATCTTTTTATCGAAGGGATTTTCACACACTTTGCCACGGCCGATATTAGGGATCTGTCCTTTGCTCGGGAGCAGTTAAATCGCTTTCAAGACTGCTATGATAATTTGAAGACAGCAGGACTTACAATACCGATTCGCCATGCGGCCAACAGCGCGGCGATCATCCAATTCCCGGAATCTCACTTTGAACTTGTTCGACCGGGAATCAGCCTTTATGGCCTGACACCATCTGTTCAGATCGGCGGAAATGTCGGTTTGGAACCGGTGATGTCTTGGAAAGCGAAAGTGTCCCATGTCCAAAGTATAAAGACAGGTGAAACCGTAAGTTATGGCCGTACATTTCAAGCGGCATACCCTTCTCGTATTGCCACCATTCCAGTAGGGTATGCGGATGGGTTGCGGAGGGCTCTTTCTAATCAGGGAGAAATGATAGTCCAAGGGACGCGTTCTATGATGGTTGGGCGAGTCTGCATGGATCAGACCATGCTGGAAGTAACTAAGATTCAAGGAGTTCAAGTGGGAGATGTCGTGACGATTTTGGGAAAAGATGGTCATGATCAGATTACGGCGACAGAAATGGCAGAGTGGCTCGGAACCATCAGCTATGAAGTGGTCTGTGGAATTTCCAAACGAGTTCCCCGTGTCTATCTCAATGATACAGAAGAAACTACTGTTCCAGAAAGCAGTACCCAATTATGATGACAAGGACGAATCTTTCTTATTAGACCGATCTCGCGCTTCTAAGAGGAAGCTCACATTTTAAAGTGTGAGCTTTTTAATTTTTATTTATTCATTGAAAGATCTTAAAATAGGCATATTACACTAGTGAGATGAGGAAGGCTATTCCAAATCCGACTTTAGGCACATTCAAGTAAATAACCAGTCAGTCAGTCTGCCAGTCTATTTTGTGTATACTGCGTCGGTGCGTTCACCTAAACTCGGAGGTCAGAGTCAGAAGCCAGATATGTCAGATTGGGGTATTCCCGTTCTGATCTCTGGCCTCTGTCGTCTGACCTCCGGAGAAATACCTCCTTGTCTGACGCAAAATATCCAAGGCATCTTTGACTTGTTATTTCCTTTCATATGCCTTACTTAGCAGATGAAGGGGAGAAAAAACATGGAGCAAAAGGAAAAAATCACTGGAACTCAGATTGCTATGTTGTTGTTTATATTTGTAACTTCTACAATTATAATCTATGTTCCGGGGTTTGCAGCCAAAGATGCTCAAGAGTCCGCTTGGTTAGCGGCCTCAATACCTCCGCTAACTTTCGGATTGCTGACTTTGGTTGTGGTTTGTAAACTAGGAAGTTATTTTCCTAAGCTGACGATCTTCCAATATTGTGAAGTTATTATGGGCAGATTTTTGGGCAAGGGTTTCGGCATAGCCTACATAATATTTTTATTAGTTATGGATGTATTAGTACTGAGGGAATTTTCAGACTTTCTTATCATAACTACCCTACCTTTGACTCCGAGAATAGGGCTCTTAGCCAGTGCTGTGGCTCTGGCGTCTTATGGTGCGTATAAAGGCTTAGAGGTTATCGCTCGGGCGGTGCAGTTTATTATAGGTATTTATTTGCTAGGGTTTATCATTGTCATCTTGCTTGCTTTAATAAATTTTGAGGTCGGTAGATTACTACCTGTTATGGAAGAGGGACTAATGCCAATCATCCGAGGCGCAATGGCCCCTGCGGCTTGGTATGGAGAAATATGTATACTGGCGATGCTATTTCCTTATGGCAACAAAACCGCGGAGCTAAAGAAAAAGGGAGTGATTACCCTAATTGCCATAACCCTTTTTGTAACTGCGGACGTAGTTGTCACCATAGGGGTGCTCGGAGCAAGCGAAACCTGTGCGCCTACCTTTCCTTTTTGGACGCTAACAAGAAGTATCGAACTTAGTGAGGTTGCACAAAGGTTAGAAAGTCCTCTTTTAGTTATTTGGATTAGTGGAATTATGATCAAAGCGACGTTACTGAGTTACTTAATGGGCCTGGGTCTAACCCAACTTTTCGAATGGAAAAGAATTAAAACAGCTTTAGGAATCTGCGCGATTTCTGAGCTGTTGGTTGCTGACGTTCTCATTGGGAACGCCTCGCAAATTAGTATAATTTTAAGGAGTTATTGGCCTCCGTTTGCTATGGTATTTGAATTGGTCATCCCTACATTTCTCCTAGGTATGGCGAGGTTAGAAAAACACTTTAAAAGATAAGGAGAGAGACTTTGCTTTTGATAAATGTAACAAAAAGAGACATATTAATAGACAAGTCTTAGCTTAGGAAAGGGGGGCCCACCAATCAAACTTAAATCATTGCTCGCCAAGACTTTGGGGTTTTCCGGCCCAAAAAGGTCCAATAAACAAGCAGCAGAGCCCACAGAAAGACGCCCACTTTTCATTTCTCTGGAGCGAAATATAACGGAGTTACAAGAAATTTTTAATTTATGCGCAGATGTCGTCTTTCGAGAGTTCACCCTTAATTGCGAACCACCGATCAACGTTGTGGCTGTATTTGCTGAGAGTATGATTAATGAGAAATCCGGCAGTGACACTATTCTTAAGGGTATCATGCAGGAGATGATTTCTTTACCCCCCACCCTCCAGATCACTCAAGCGAACGTAATTCAGATCCTCAAAAGTCGATTATTGACCGCCATGAGTACGAAAGAAACCAGCGACTTCCTCAAATTAACGGATTTTGTTCTCAACGGAGGAGTTGCCCTTGTTGTGGAGGGTTCGTGCCAAGCCCTGATTTGTTTTGTCGCCGGTCCCAAGGGAAGAGCGGTTGAAGAGCCGATCACGGAACCTGCCGTCCGTGGTCCCAGAGACGGCTTTGTCGAGGATTACCAAACTAATTTATTTTTAATCCGCAAAAGGATAAAATCCAGTCGGCTTAAAGTGGAGTTGCTCGAAGTTGGAGCAATCAGTAAAACTACCGTAGCTCTTTGTTACCTAAAAGGTTTAGCCGAAGATAGCCTAATCAAAGAGGTCAAGACTAGAATTAGCAGAATACAAATCGATGCCGTGGCTGGTAGCGGAATTATAGAAGAAATGATCACAGACCAGCCTTTTAGTTTATTCCCACTGGTACAGTATTCGGAGCGCCCTGACAAGATCGCCGGGTCATTAATGGAGGGCAGAGTCGCAATACTGGTGGATAACTCTCCGATGACCTTAGTAGTTCCGACAACCTTTGTCTCTTTGTTGCAGGCCAGTGAGGATTATGAGAACGGATTCATCTTCGCTTCTTTTATTCGGCTGATACGGTTCGTATCTTTAAATATAGCGCTCTTGTTGCCAGCTGTCACTGTAGCGATTATGACCTTTCATCAGGAAATTATCCCTGACAAGTTGATGGGCGTCATAATAATTACGCGGAAGGACTTACCATTTCCGTTATATGTAGAAATCTTAATTATGGAGACTTTTTTTGAGATTTTAAGAGAAGCAGGGGTAAGGTTACCAAGAACGATCGGACAATCCGTCAGTATTGTTGGCGGCCTAGTTATAGGCCAAGCTACGGTGGAAGCTGGCTTTGTGGGGTATATACCGGTGATCGTCGTAGCCCTAACCGCTGTAGCAACCTTTGTGATACCTAATTATGCGGCGGGAACTTCAATTCGCATTTTAAGATTTGTGCTCATAATATTAGCAGCTTTTTTAGGCGGGGTTGGCATTATGATGGGGCTTATGTTTATTTTGTTCTATCTCTGTAGTTTGCGCTCGTTTGGGGTACCTTATTTGACACCGATTGCGCCCTTAAGTCTGGGTGACTTGAAGGATACCTTTATTCGTGCCCCTTGGTGGGCGATGCGTACTCGCCCTCGCTTAATCGGGGTCAAGGAGTCGACTAGGATGGACACCAATCAAGGTCCTGAGCACCCAAGCAAAGGAAAGGAGTAACATGGAGCAAAAAAAAGTAAGAAGATTCGCAAAAATAAGCCTACTAGTCATTTTGCTGCAGATGTTTTGTTGGGGGTGCTGGGATCAAAGAGATGTAAATAACCTGGACATTATTACGGTTTTAGGCTTTGATAGAATTACTGATGAAGATGGTCTGGATAAATGGCAAGTATCCAGCTTTGTGATGCAGGCAGGTAAGTCTGAAAACACTGGAGGCGGGTCAGGCGCAACAGAAGTAAAACCGGAGCTTGTATGGAGGGGTAAGGGGTTAACAATCCCAGAAGCGATTTTGGATTTTAGCAAAAGGTCGCCAAGGTTTCCTTTTTTCGCGGATACTTACTCGGTGATAATTGGGGAACGAGCGGCCAAAGAAAGATTATTGGAAATTGTGGATTATTTAGATCGACTTAGGGAGTATCGACCGGGCTCTTTTGTTATGATTGCCAAAGGGGATGCAGCGCCATTATTCGAAACAGAACCAGAGGATGCTATCACAGTCTCGCGAGATTTAAAGGACTCGGCTCAAAACACGGCGGATAGCACGGGGATCGCTAGAGGGGTTAAACTCATGGACTTTACTTCAAATTTGCTCAGTACAGACAGAGACCCAGTAGCTCCAGAGATCAAGTTGATCAAGCCTAAAGAAAAAAAGGGTGAGAGGCTAGCTGGGCCTCCGAAGGCCGTCTTAGTTGAGGGGTTGGCGGTATTTAAAGATGATAAATGGGTTGGCTGGCTCAATAAAGAAGAAGCGGTTGGGTATGATTTACTGACTAATAAAATTAATAAAGGAGATATCACGATTCGGGCGGAAAAAGCAGGCGAATATTTCACGTTTCTAATCGAAAAATCAAAACCTACACTTAAAGCTACGTTAAACGACGAGAAGCTTAACATCAAGGTTGGGATTGATGTTAAAGGAAGAATAATTGAGGATAACGGCGTTGATCTGGCGCCCGGTGAAATCGATCAGGTAGAGCATACTCTTTCAGAACAAATTGGAGCTATGGCTATGCACACCATAGAAACCGTTCGAGGTTATGGATCGGATTGTTTGGGCTTTTCCGAGGAGTTGCACCGCTATAGCCCTAACGACTGGAAAAAGATTAAATCACACTGGAGGGATACTTATTTGAATGCCAAGGTAGATGTTGAGGTGAACGTCTCGATAGAAAATACAGGCAGGCTCGGGCAAAGGTTAGAAATGAAAAAGTAAGAGAAACTCATTTTTGTCGAAAGTAGGATTTATGGGTCTTTTCAAGGAGATTTATTTAAAAATACAAAATACTTTTAGGTTTATGGTTATCATAAATCTGCGAATATGTTAGAATAAAAAGTATACTCGGTAAGCAGTGGGAGTTTTTTGCCTGTCAATAAAATCAGCTAATTCAATTCAATTTTTTAGGTTACAATTTTTAGCATAGAAAACTGAAGACTCCAATAAAGGGTGTGTATTATGCAAAGTTATGGTTTACCAAAGAAACAGGGTCTTTATGATCCAGCCTTCGAACATGATGCTTGTGGTATGGGATTTGTTGTTAATATTAAGGGAGAAAAGTCTCATGACATTATCGACGAAGCCTTAACAGTACTGGAAAATTTAAGCCACAGAGGGGCAAGCGGAGCAGATGAAAATACAGGTGACGGTGCCGGAATCCTGATCCAGATACCTCACGATTTCTTTAAAAGAGAATGTGACGTGCTGGGTTTTGATTTGCCGGAAAAAGGTAGCTACGGCGTAGGTATGGTCTTTGCCCATAAGTATGATGATTTTAGAAAAACCCAGATGGAAATCTTCGAAAAGATCGTTCAAGAGGAAGGCCAAAGAGTCCTAGGTTGGAGAGAGGTCCCGATCGATAAGTCGACGATTGGCGAAACTGCAATCGCTGCCATGCCCAGATTCATCCAGGTTTTTATTGGCAAGGATGCGAGCATCGCGGATGAGATGGATTTTGAAAGAAAACTTTATATAATACGAAAAAATGCTGAAAAAATAATTGTTCCGATGTCTGAAGACAAGGGAGGCACTTTCTATATTTCCAGCCTTTCCTCCAAGACCATCGTCTATAAGGGCATGCTGACAGCAGAGCAACTTAGAAATTTCTATCTTGACCTGGCAGATCTGGATTTTACATCCGCCTTGGCTATGGTTCATTCTAGGTTCAGCACCAACACTTTCCCGAGCTGGGAGAGAGCTCATCCCAACCGTTATATCGTTCATAACGGCGAAATCAATACCATTCGAGGGAATGTCAACTGGATGAAGGCGAGACAGAAATGTATCGACTCACCGCTTTTTGAGGATCTCACAAAAGTATATCCGATCGTCGACGAGTCAGGTAGTGACTCAGCGATGTTCGACAATAGTCTTGAATTCCTTCACCTCACGGGCAGGTCACTTCCTCATGCTGTGATGATGATGATTCCTGAACCCTGGGAAAAAAATGAACTGATGTCTAAGGAGAAAAAAGACTTCTATAAATTCCATGACTATTTAATGGAGCCTTGGGATGGTCCAGCTGCCATGGGGTTCTCTGACGGTGTGGTCATTGGCGGAGTGTTGGACAGGAACGGACTCCGACCTTCTCGGTATTATGTAACCAAAGATGACAAAGTTATCATGGCTTCAGAAGTTGGGGTCTTGGATATCAAACCTGAAAATGTAAAATATAAAGGTCGGCTGGAACCGGGCAAAATGTTGTTGATTGATACCGAAGCGCAGCGAATCATCTCTGACGAAGAACTTAAGGAAAGTGTCTCGAGCGTACATCCCTATGCAGAATGGAATAACCGGCATATCGTTCATCTTAACGATATACCGGTTGAGAAAGTGCCGGAAGAGGAAGTAGCGGAGGACCTGATTAAGCAGCAGAAAGCCTTTGGCTATACGTTTGAGGATATCACGAAAACAATTCAACCGATGGTGAAAGACGGCATTGATCCTGTGGGAGCCATGGGTATGGATTCGCCGCTCGCTGTTTTATCTGAGAAACCTCAGATGCTGTACCTATACTTCAAACAGCTTTTTGCCCAGGTCACCAATCCCCCGATCGACGGGATAAGAGAAGAACTCATCACTTCTAGTAGCATACTCCTGGGAGATGCTGGAAACCTGCTGGATCCCGATCAAAGTAATTCAGCCAGTATTTTCTTGGAACATCCGATCCTGACTAATGAACAGCTGAATACAATCAAGCATCTCAATAATGACAAGTTTAAAACAGCCACCTTATCCATCCTTTATCAAGTTTCTAAAGGGGTAAAAGCGATGGAAAAGGCCTTGGATAGGATTTTTAGAGAAACAGATCAAGCGATCAGCGCAGGCGCTAATATCATTATTCTTTCAGACCGTGGTGTTGATGAAAATTATGCAGCCATCCCTGCCCTTTTGGCGTGCTCGGGTCTTCACCAGCACTTGATCAGACAAGAGATCAGGACCAATCTTGGTATCGTTCTGGAATCAGGAGAACCAAGAGAAGTACACCATTTCTGTGCCCTGATTGGCTATGGAGTCACAGCCATTAATCCGTATCTAGCCTTTGAAACCATTAAGGATCTTGCCGCCAAAGCGTTTCTAGACGGGCTAACTTATGAAGAGGGTAAAAAGAATTTCATTAAGGCTTCAGTCAAAGGGATGCTAAAAGTTCTCACTAAAATGGGTATTTCTACTGTGCGTAGCTATCACGGAGCCCAAATTTTTGAGGCAGTTGGTCTTAAAAAGGATCTTATCGACAAATATTTCACCAAGACCCCATCCAGGGTGGAAGGGATTGGACTCGAAGAAATTGCTCTAGAAAATCAGATGCGGCATGAAAGCGCCTATCTTGAAAATTCACCCTATACAGACACCCTTGAAGTGGGCGGTTGCTTCCAGTGCAAAGAGGGCGGAGAACTTCATCTCTACAACCCTGAAAGCATCTATATGCTGCAAAAAGCCTGTCGGGAAGGAAATTACGCTCTGTATAAGGATTTCTCTAAAAAGGTTAATGAAGAAATATGCACCCTCAGGAGTATGCTTGATTTCAAATACCAGGCAGGAGATACGATTCCCCTTGAAGAAGTCGAATCGGTTGATGCCATCGTTAGAACGTTTAAGACTGGGGCCATGTCTTATGGCTCAATCAGCAAAGAAGCCCATGAATGCATGGCAATCGCTATGAATAGACTGGGCGGCAAAAGCAACACGGGTGAAGGTGGAGAAGATACCGAACGATTTACGGTCATGCCGAACGGGGATTCTAAAAACAGTGCTATCAAGCAGGTGGCGTCAGGACGCTTTGGTGTGACCAGCAACTACTTGGTAAATGCCAAAGAGATCCAGATAAAAATGGCTCAGGGAGCAAAACCGGGTGAAGGTGGCCAACTCCCAGGACGTAAGGTGTATCCGGAAGTTGCCAAGGTAAGGCATTCAACGCCAGGCGTCGATCTTATTTCGCCACCGCCGCATCATGATATCTATTCGATTGAAGATTTAGCTGAACTGATTCATGACCTGAAAAATGCCAATAAAGAGGCTCGGATTAGCGTCAAGCTTGTTTCTGAAGTGGGTGTCGGGACCATTGCGGCTGGAGTAGCCAAAGGAAAAGCGGACGTCATCCTAATCAGTGGCTATGACGGAGGGACAGGCGCGTCTCCAAGCACGAGCATTAGAAATGCCGGCCTCCCCTGGGAACTAGGGCTTGCCGAGACTCATCAGACTCTGGTTCTTAACAAGTTAAGAGACAGAGTGGTCGTGGAAACTGATGGCAAGCTGCTTTCAGGTAGGGATGTCGTGATCGCAGCAATGCTGGGAGCTGAGGAATTCGGCTTCGCGACGACCCCTCTGATTGTCATTGGCTGTGTCATGATGAGGGTGTGTAACCTTAACACCTGTCCAGTAGGGATCGCCACTCAAAATAAAACCTTACGAAAAAACTTTGCCGGTAAACCGGAGCATCTTGAAAACTACATGCGCTTTGTCGCACAGGAAATACGTGAAATTATGGCTAAACTGGGCTTTAGAACAATCAATGAAATGGTTGGACGGACAGATCGGCTTAAAACCAAAGAGAAGATTAAGCACTGGAAGGCCATGAATCTCGATTTGTCGCGAATTCTGTATCAGCCGTATGCGGGTGCCGATGTCAGTCGCTTCAACACTCAGTCCCAGAACCATCTGCTGGAAAAATCACTGGATATTAAGAAATTGCTGAGGATGTGCCAGCCGGCGCTTGAGGACCAGAAGCCCATAAGGGCGAAGCTGAAGATCAATAATGTCGACAGGGTAGTCGGAACTATCGTCGGTAGCGAAATTTCGAAGCGCTACGGCACAGCTGGACTTCCCGAGGACACGATCAAACTCACCTTTGTAGGCTCAGCAGGACAGAGCTTTGGAGCCTTTATTCCTAAAGGAATGTCTCTTGAACTGGAAGGGGATGCCAATGATTATTTAGGGAAAGGCCTTTCCGGTGGCAAAATTGTGGTTTATCCTCCTAAAACCTCTGATTTTGTGCCTGAAAAAAATATTCTGATCGGAAATGTTGCCTTTTATGGGGCAACGTCAGGAGAAGCTTATATCAACGGAATTGCAGGGGAGCGTTTCTGCGTCAGGAATAGCGGAGTTAATGCCGTTGTTGAGGGTGTAGGTGACCATGGCTGTGAGTATATGACAGGTGGTAAAGTGGTTATCTTGGGTAAAACCGGAAGAAACTTTGCAGCAGGAATGTCAGGTGGAATAGCCTATATTCTGGACTTTGACGAAATATACTGCAACAAGTCCTTGGTGTTACTGGAAAAAATCGAATCAGCAGAAGAGCTGAATGAAATCAAGGTCATGATTGAAAAACATGTTGAGCATACCGACAGCCCTCAGGGCAAGAAGGTTCTCAAGGACTGGAACAGCATTGAGCAGAGATTCACCAAGGTCATTCCGAAAGATTACAAACGTATGCTGGCCAACATTGCTAAGGCTTACAAGGCAGGTTTCAGTGGTGAAGAAGCGTTAATGGTCGCGTTCGAAGACAAGTCTTAAGAATTAAAGGGCTATAGAGTTTACGATGAATCCACCTCCCACTTAAAGAAGTGAGAGTCTTGAAAATTGGATTAAGGTGGGACTTGAATGGGAAAAGTGACTGGATTTTTAGAGTACGAAAGAATCAATCCAAAGAAACGTCCTCCAGAAGAAAGAATTAAAGACTGGGATGAACTAAGGCTTCCCCAGGATCTTGAGGCCATAAAAACTCAGGGTGCGAGATGTATGAACTGCGGTGTCCCGTTTTGCCAAGGCGGGGTTCTGTTAAACGGCATGGCAGCGGGCTGTCCTGTACACAATCTTATTCCTGAGTGGAATGAACTGGTTTATAAGGGACAGTGGGAAGAGGCTTACAAAAGGTTGATTAGAACCAACCCCTTCCCGGAATTTACGGGCAGAGTCTGTCCGGCACCCTGTGAAGGTTCCTGTACAGAAGGCTATATTATGGAGTCAGTTACTGTCAACAGTCTTGAATATGAAATTATTGAGAAAGCCTTTGCCGAAGGTTGGGTAGTACCGAAAAAAGCCAAAACAACGGGTAAGAAGATCGCAGTAGTCGGTTCAGGTCCAGCGGGGTTGTCTGCAGCCTATTATCTAAATATTGTCGGTCATGCTGTCACGGTTTACGAGCGAGACGACAGAGCTGGTGGTCTGCTGATGTATGGGATTCCCAATATGAAACTCGAAAAACGATTTGTGGAAAGGCGCCTTGAGCTCATGAAGGCATCTGGAATTCAATTCGTGTTCAATACAGAGGTGGGCAAAGATATCCTTGCTCAGGAATTAGTTGATCAGTATGATGCAGTTGTGCTGTGTGCAGGTGCTACTAAGTCACGGGGGCTGGAGGTTGAAGGCAAAGAACTGAAGGGTGTTCACTTTGCGATAGATTTCCTGAAGGCTAATACTAAAAGCCTCCTGGATTCTGAGCTTAAGGACGGCAACTATATAAGCGCCAAGGGCAAGAACGTCATTGTCATTGGGGGTGGAGATACAGGAACTGATTGTGTCGCCACAGCCCTGCGCCATGGTTGCGTGAGCGTCTACCAGTTTGAAATTATGCCTGAAGCGCCTAAGCAGAGAAGTGAAGAGTCTAATCCCTGGCCGGAATGGCCACTGAAGTATAAAGTGGATTACGGTCAGGAAGAGGCTATTAATCTCTATGGCAAGGATCCGAGAAATTACCTGATATCTACGAAAAAGATGGTAGGGAATGAGCAGGGTGAGATTAAGGAGGTTCAAACCGTAGAAATCACTTGGGTTAAGAACTCCTCTGGAAGAATGGTTCCTCAAGAAGTTTCGGGTAGCGAAAAAGTTTGGCAAGCTGATCTTGTGTTACTAGCCATGGGATTTTTAGGTCCAGAGGATACGATCCCGAATGAGCTTAACCTGGAGAGAGATTTACGGAGCAATGTTCAAGCGGAGTACGAGGTTTTCGAGACCAATGTGGAGAAGGTTTTTACTGCAGGTGACATGAGAAGAGGGCAAAGTCTTGTTGTTTGGGCTATCCAAGAAGGAAAGCTCGCCGCGCGGGAAGTTGATAAATTTCTGATGGGTAAAAGCGTGATTTAATAGGAAATTTTATTATCATAAAACCCTCCTCTGCATCATAAGTTTTGGCAAGGGGGGAGGGTCGTGGCTGTGTTTGATCTAACCACTTGGATGACTTATGCTTTTTTTGTTTTCTGCCTAATGCTCGGCTGGAGCGCTGCGGGAGCCCTTGATTTCGATGGGATTTTACGGCGTTCGACGTCTCAGGGGGGGCGTCTCCTACTCCGGGTAGGTGTGGCTCTTGTTTTGGCAGAGGGATTTCGACTTTTTTTAAGCTTTGTGTTAGGTCCAGTAGTTGATATGTTTGTCAATCAAAGTATTAATGGTTTTAAAGCCTTTTAATTTTAGCGCATGCAATAACCGAAAGCCTTTTCGCATTAATGCGTCAGGGCTTTCGCTTTTTTATGCAGGGCAAAAGTATAACCTAAAATCCCGCATTTTTTTATACCTACAAGGAAAAACACTGTAAATACGCCTTGGGGAATTCTGAACGGGGAACCACAGATTACACATGAAAAGAACGATAAGAGAAACCACAGATATCACAGATTAAGAAGAATTGATTCCCCTGCAGAAAGTCTAAAATGATATAAAATATCAAGTCACTGCAATTATTTTTGTGTCATCCTGAGTGAGAGCGAAGGATCTAGGACCTTAAGATCCTTCGCTTCGCTCAGGATGACAATAAAACGTGATATTAATAGCATGACAAGGGGTTTCTGCAGCAGAATCAGAATTAAGTATAGAAAAATGGCGAATATCAATTGCGTTACAAGCGATTGATATTTTAGAGCTAAAAATGTATTTTTTAATTCTGTGTTAATCTGTGTAATCTGTGGTTGACTATCATTGAAAAGATACCAAATTTAGGATAAAATTAATTCGATATCTTTATAGCGAATTGGATAGTGAACTACCCACTACCCTAAAGGGATAATAAATGTTCCCGTCGAAGAATATCTCACAAAAGGACAGGTGCTATTATGGATAATGATGTGCGCTGGAAGCAAAGGCTTGATAACTTCAGAAAAGCGATTCTGCAATTAACAGAGTTTATCGAAAAACCTGAACTCAATAAATTTGAAAAGCAAGGTTTAATCCAATGCTTTGAATATACCTTTGAGTTGGCGTGGAAGACCATGAAGGATTATCTGGAAGAACAAGGCTTTACCATCAAAAGCCCGAGAATGGCTATTCAAACTGGATTTCAGATACAGTTGTTGCAGGATGGGCATGTATGGATCGACGCACTCGAAAAAAGAAACCTGATGGCGCATACTTATGATGAGAATTTAACAAATGAAGCTGAAGGGCTTATTCGCACATCCTATTATGCCATGCTACAAGCGCTTTTTTGCGCTTTGGAGGGTATGGCATGAGTTTCGGCCTACGAGAGGGGGATTTGGACTATATTATCACAACGATCCATCAATTTCCCGAGATAGAGAAGGCGGCAATCTTTGGCTCCCGCGCAAAAGGGAATTATAAGCCCGGTTCCGATGTGGATATCGCCGTCTGGGGAAATGATATTTCTTTTTCCACTATAGCAAAGCTACATGCTATTTTAGAAGAAGATAGTCCTATGCCATATTTCTTTGATATTGTGGATTATTCGCATTTAAGCCATCAAGACTTGAAAAGTCATATAAATAGAGTTGGAATAGTTTTTTTCACAAGAGCGTAGTAGAAAAGGGGGGCGGTCCTTCCACGAGGAAAAAGTCTTCATACTAACTGTGTGAGGGCTTTTCCGTTTGTCATTAAGATCGGCCTTTATTATAAGTTGTAGGGTAGCGTAAGGATAACTGGCTTGACTAGGATATTCTGAGAAGAGGGTTTGTTTATAAGCGTTTTTGGTTGATAATATAAATAAGAGTGCTACAATAAATAGAACTAGGATTAAAGGAGTATACGTGTGAAGAGAACTTGGCGTTTTTGGGTTGCCTTATGGGCGGGCAAGATAATAACAATAGCCCTGTTAGTCACTGGGAAAAAGGGGACAACCTTACCCGGAAAAATCGCCAATTGGATTGATCCCGAGATCATGAGGCACTTGAGTATGGCTTATACGGATGGGATTATCATGGTCACTGGAACTAACGGGAAAACAACGACAGCCAATCTCCTCGCCAGCATTTTTCGTGAGGCTGGACAAGGCTTCGCGTTTAACCAGGCCGGGGCAAATCTCGTGACTGGTATTGCAGGGGCTTTGATCCAAAATACACGCTGGAACGGCTTATCTCGGGCGAGCTTAGCCTTGCTGGAAGTGGATGAGGCTACGGTTCCTAAATTCTGCGAACAAGTGTCTCCTAGTTTAGCGATTGTCACGAATTTCTTTCGTGATCAACTGGACCGTTACGGCGAGTTAGATACAACCGTTCGTATGGTTAGAGAGTCTTTGCCGAAGGAAACAGTACTCGTGTTAAATGCCGATGATCCTTTAGTAGCTCAGTTTGGAACAAACTATGCTAACGTCGTATATTATGGGGTGGAACGTACCCCGGATAGTCGAAGTGAAAGCTTGGAGACTCGGGAAGCGAGGTTTTGTCCGGCATGCGGTACAGAACTTGAGTATGTGCTTTTCCATTATGGGCAATTGGGGATTTTCAATTGTTTAGGGTGCGGATTCCATCGCCCTGAGCCCGAAATATTGGCGCAAGACGTTCGCTCCGAGGAGGGTTTACTGCTGTTTCGGGTAGGTGTGACTTCCTTTACATTATCTTTACAAGGGTACTACAATCTATACAATGCGTTGGCAGCATTTACTGCAGCTCGCCACCTTGGTTTAAACGATAGTCTGATTCATAAAGGGTTACAGGGCTTTATTCCTCAAGCTGGCCGGATGGAACGTTTTAATTTGCCGGAAGGGGAAATCACCTTAACCCTTGTTAAAAATCCCACTGGTTTCGATCAAGTTATTCAGACCATGCTTGGCGCTAATAAACCCCTGTGTATTTTGATCGGAATTAATGATTTAGCTGCCGATGGACGGGATATCTCTTGGCTTTGGGATGTGAATTTTGAACGCTTAGGAACGCATGAGGCACGGATACACCGAGTGATTTGTACAGGACTTCGTGCCGAGGACATCGCTTTGAGGCTTAAGTACGCCGGAGTATCCGGCGAAAAACTGGTCATTGAACACATGTTACCTGAAGCACTAATCCGTTTGCAAGCAAGCAGGGAGGAGGATGAGATCGCTTTTATATTGCCCACCTACACCTTGCTTTTCCCTTTGCGTGAGATCCTAGAAGAACGGCAGGAGAAGGCAGGACTGTTGCATCCCAAGGCTCAGGATAGTAGGGAGGAGGCAAGTGCATGAAACTGAATATTTGCCATTTGTATCCCGATTTGCTTGACCTTTATGGAGATCGTGGGAACATTTTAGCGTTGGCAGCCCGCTGCCGTTGGCGGGGAATTGAGCCATTAATTCAACAAGCCTCTCTGGGTGATGACTTGGACTTTAGGGGAATGGACATTTTATTTCTGGGCGGAGGGTCTGACCGTGAACAAGGCCTACTAGTTCGAGACTTGATGCGGCGGGAAGAAGAACTGCGCAGGGCCATAGAGGAGGGACTTGTGGTTCTGTCCATCTGTGGCGGTTATCAAATGTTAGGGGAATACTATCAAATGGCCAGCGGGGAAAAGATCCAGGGCTTGGGCATTCTCGATGTTTGGACCATCGCTGGTGCAAAGCGTTTAATAGGTAATGTCGTGGTGGAAATTGATGAACGAGTGCTGAGTGTTGACTCCGACCAATCGATAGGGATGAGAGCATCTGCTTCGAAATTAAAGACGTTAGTTGGGTTCGAGAATCACTCAGGTAAAACGTACTTAGGCGAAGGGGTTAGTCCTTTGGGTAAAGTCTTATTTGGGAACGGAAATAATGGTGATGACCGAGCAGAAGGAGTACGGTATCGCAATGTCTTCGGAACGTATTTGCACGGTCCGCTCCTTCCGAAGAACCCACACTTTGCCGATTTGTTGTTAGAACTGGCGATTCAAAGACGCGGACCCCTCACTCGCTTAGTGGAACTCGATGACCATATGGAGGAGTTAGCCCATCAGGCTATGGTTAAAAGGCTCTTGAAGCAAGCCTAAATTTAATTTGACGGTTGGTTTAGTGTAAAAAACAGTATAGCAAGTGTGATATATGTTATACTATCATTAAGAGACGAAGATTTTGCCAAAAATATATTGATATTAATGATTTACCATAAATTACATGTTTAAAAAACCTTGTTTTTATAGAGTTTAGGCTTATTTGCCAGTATAGTTCGTTGACACTTTTTTGCATTACTGTCTATAATAGAGTATAGCTTTAGCTAAATGACTAGGGGGTGCTAATGTGGCAGAAAGTAAGCGGATTATGATCAGTTTGCCGGAGAGTTTGCTTGCGGAAGTGGATGGGATCGTCACTGTAGAGAAACGCAATCGCAGCGAATTTATACGAGAAGCGCTAAACAGCATCCTTCACGAACGCCGGAAAAAAGGAATTCACGAGCAGATGCGTAAAGGATACTTAGAAATGGCGCAGCTAAATTTATCAATAGCCAGGGAGTTGTTTTCAACGGAACAAGAAGTATTAGTGTACTATGAAGAAACGATGGTGGAGTGTCGGAGATGAACATAAAACGCGGGGAAATTTATTACGCAGAGCTTAACCCCGTTGTCGGCTCAGAACAGGGCGGAACTCGTCCAGTCCTTGTGATTCAAAACGACATAGGGAATCAATTCAGCCCAACGACGATTATTGCTGCGATCACTTCACAGATCGCGAAAGCAAAATTACCTACTCACGTAGAAGTGAGAGCTAAACGAAGTGGCTTAGAACGAGATTCCGTCATTCTCACAGAGCAGATTCGGACGATTGACAAAAGTCGCCTTAAGGAAAAGGTGGCCGTTTTGGATGAAGAAGTGATGCTTAGGGTAGACCAAGCCATTGAAATCAGTTTAGGGCTTGCGGATATTTGATATATAGCTTCAGGTGAGAGGGAGACAGCGCAGCGGGACAAAACCGACGCTGTTTTTGTTTTATTTTTATATCCACCATAGGAGAGGAGCAGTGAAGGGATGTCAGAAAAACCGGTGATTGGAATCACGGCGGCCCATTGTTCGGAGGAACTACAGACATTTCCACGGCATTATTATGTGGAAAGTATTAAAAAGGCGGGTGGGATCCCGTTTATTCTCCCGCCAGTTCGGACCCAGGAAGAGTGCGATGACGTTTTAAGTGTTCTTGATGGCTTGCTCTTAACGGGTGGAGGAGATATTTCTCCCGTGTATTTAAGAGAGGAGCCCCTCCGTGGAATAGGTAAATGTTCACCAGAACGGGATTGGGGCGAAATCCTGCTTACTAAACAATCCCTGCAACAGAATATCCCGATTTTGGGAATTTGCCGGGGTGTTCAGGTTTTGGCGGTCGCTGCTGGGGGGGGAATCTATCAGGACATTCCCAGTCAACATCCCACAGCAATGGAGCATAGCCAAACCGCCCCTCGTCAATACGCCTGGCACGACGTGGATATCGCTGAGAAGTCTGCGCTTTTTCGACTTTTAGGTGAGAAAAAAGTTGGAGTCAACAGCCTCCATCATCAAGCTGTATCAAAAATTCCACTAGGGTTTATACAAAATGCACATGCTGCCGATGGGGTTATTGAGGGAATAGAAAAGACCAATACTGCGTTTTGTCTAGGGGTTCAGTGGCACCCAGAAAGTATGGAATCCGACATACATAGTAACGCCTTATTTAGAGGGTTTGTCGAAGCGTGTCGAGAGTAAAATGATGGGTATAAGGGGGACTGTCAAAGATGGATGAAAAAATAATGAAAATTTTAGCAAAGACTCTGGAAGGGCAGAATGAACTCCAAAATGAAAACACCCGCCGTCCATAGCAGGTGTTTTCTCGATTTCGGTGCCGCGCCAATTAGCGCGATCTCAATGTCAGCTCTTCTGTAGTTTAGAACATGAACAAATCTTTGTCAACTTTATTAATCAGAGCCCTTTCTTCTGTGCTCCTGACGTGGTCATACTTACATACATAGTTCCAAATTAGAAATAATATTAAAAAATATAATGTTTGGGGGAGAAAAGAATGGATATGAAGCTAAAAGACCTTCTAGAAGAAAATAAATCCGCTATTTTGAAAAAGTGGTTCGATGCGATCATCGAGACATATCCCACTGATACCTCGGGTTTTTTGAAAAATCAGAAAGACAGGTTTGCTAATCCCGTGGGTCACGTGTTCACTCAGGGGATAGAGAATATCTTGGCAGCGCTGATTGAGGGAAGAGATCTTGCTAAGAGTGCATCATTTCTCGATGATATTATCAAAGTAAGAGCAATTCAAGATTTTACACCTTCGAAGGCCATGTCCTTTGTTTTTCTCCTTAAAAATGTGGTCCGCAAAGAATTAGAGAAGGAAATTAGGCAGAGTCAGCAGCTCTCGGAAGCTTTGTTGGAGTTTGAGCTGAAAATTGATGATCTGGCTCTTTTATCCTTTGATAAATATATAAAGTGTCGAGAGCAGATTTACAAACTTAAGACAGATGAACTGAAAAGGATGAGCTTTACGTTGTTGAAAAAAGCAAATATAATGTCAGAGATCCCTGTAGAGGAATTTGAACACAGGGACTAAGAATGAGTTTGGAACTCTGGTACGATCAGAATTTGAAGGATAGTTTAAATGTTGGAGGACTCTCAATTGGACGGAAATAGTAAATGAGTTGAAACTTTAAGGGATCGAGGATATAAATCCTCGGTTCCTTCTTGCCTATCCATGGCCAGTTGGAGCGAGCTGAATTTTCTATACCCACAAATGGTGTTTGACCTTGAGACGTAAGTTAAAAATAATGGTTGTTGTTGTCGGGTATTGTAGTAGAATAGTGGTTATAACATAAACCTAAAAGGAGCGAGCACAATGAAAATGAAGATGAAAAGAAAGGTTCGGATCAGTCTCAGCTTAGATTCTGAGGTTCTGCGGAGATTGGACAGACTTTGTGAAAATAAAAACCTCAGCCGCCCCCAAGTCATCGAAATGATTTTTTCATCGGACGATGAAACGGTCGATTTTATGACCGAGCAGATTAAGCGCCTCGATTTGGGAATCGGATTTTAACAAGTCTGATGATAAACTTACTTGGGGCTCTAAATAAGAACCTCAGAGGCGAGAGATGAGGTCAATGATTAATGGTTGTCAATTGGATAGATAGCAGTAGAGAGAATTATAAGAGATATTGTAGTAGGGGAAGCGTTATCGAAACGCTTCCCCTAGTTTATAGTTTTCTCTTCTAAATTTACTTAAGAGCTAATCCAATGCTTTTTCCGAATTCCTGACACTTCAGGAGGCTCTCGTCATCTGGGTTCCAGGTTACTTTTAGTCCTTCGTTGAGTAGCTCAAATCCACTGTGTTCTAATTCAGTCGAAATGAGTTTAGTACCTTCACCGCTCCAGCCATAACTACCAAAGGCAGCGCCCTTTTTATTTTTAAAGGCTAAGCCTTTGATCATTTCTAGGATTCCGGCGACAGAAAAAGCTATGCCTTTATTAATGGTCGGAGAACCAACCAGGATCGCCTTGGATTTGAAGACTTCAGAAATAATGTCGTTTTTATCAGTATGGGTCGAATTGGAGTTAAACAATTTAACCGTGACATTCGTGTCGCTCAACTTTATTCCGGCGGCTATATTTTCGGCCATTTGGCGGGTACTGTTCCACATAGTATCGTAAATGATCGTAATCTGATTTTCCTGGTAATCCTTAGCCCATTCCATATATTTGTTAACCATTTGCAAAGGCTTATCTCGCCAGATAAGGCCATGACTTGGGCAGATCATGTCCACTGGCAGGTTAAAGCTTAAGATTTCAGTAATTTTATTTTCAACGAATTTGCTGAAGGGATTTAAAATATTGGCATAATATTTGAGGGCTTCATGATATAACTCTGCTTGATCGACTAGGTCGTTGAACATATGCTCAGAGGCTAAATGCTGCCCAAAGCCGTCATTGCTGAACAGAATATTATCTCCTGTTAAGTAGGTAAACATCGTATCAGGCCAATGGAGCATTCTGGCTTCAATGAAGATGAACTCTTTTGACCCAAGATTCAATTTATCACCCGTTTTGACGGGTATGAAGTTCCAATCCTGATGGTACTGACCTTTTAAGGATTTGATAGCATTGGCGGTACAATAAATGGGGGTGTTAGGGATTTCCTTCATTAATTCTGGTAACGCCCCACTGTGATCGGGTTCGCCATGATTAGCTATGATATAATCGATCGAATCCAAATTGATCTCTTTTTTTAAATTAGTGACAAATTCTTTGGCGAAGGGCGTCCAAACACAATCAATTAGGGCTATCTTTTCGTCTCGGACAAGGTAGGAATTATAGCTAGAACCACGGTGGGTAGAGAGCTCATCACCGTGGAATTTTTTTAATTCCCAGTCGATTTTACCGACCCATTTTACATTTTTGTTAATTTCAAAACTCATGATAATTACCTCCAAATAATTTTAATTGGCAACGTATTTACTACGCCAAATGATAATCACTTTGGTTTAGGAAAAGCATGCAAGACGATAATGACTATTATATCCTTTAAAAAAGTCAGAGTCGATATTACAAATTGATCAAATTCAGTCATTCCTTATAGACCGTTCAAGCATGCACTAAATGATTATATTGTTTTAGGTATTCGACATTAGTTTTAGTAATCCTTCTTTAGGAATGACTATTTAATAATTAATATAAAATTTAATCTCCACGAAATTAACCATTTACAACAATTTGAATCTATCTGAATAAACTGATAAGGAGTTGACAAAGATTATTGTCTAACTTAAACTTAAACTAAAATATTGTGCCATTATTCCATTATAGCGCTATTATTATGCCATTATTCCAAATATTCATACAATATAACAGCGTTAAATTCTGGAATAGTATCATGAAAGTTCAACTAAGGGAGATAAGTCAACGAAAGAGGTGTCATGTGCGTTCACTCAAACATCAGATACTCATATTATTGCTGAGTTCACTTGTTATATTGGTGGGTAGCTTCTTTGTGGTCCTGGGTTGGCATATGAAAGACCGTAACGTGGCCGATGCTATCATCAAGGCACAAGCAGATTTGGCAACCTGTGGGGAAATTATTGACATAAAATATCCTGGCTCATGGATAGTGCGAAACGGGGAGCTCTATAAAGGACCTGTTAAGATAAGTTTGAATAATGACATGGTAGATCATTTGTCCCATCTCACGGGGGATACAGTAACGATATTTCAGGGAGAGATGCGAGTAGCAACCACAGTACTTGGTTCATCTGGAGAACGGGAGATCGGTACTAAGGTTTCTGATAATGTTGCCAAGACAGTACTGCAGGATGGTCAGACGTACCTTGGAGAAGCGGATGTAGTGGGTCATCGGAATCAAGCTGGTTATGTCCCTTTACGCTCAGAAAGTGGTAATGTCATCGGCATGTTTTATGTGGGGATACCGGAAACGGATGCCTATGAGCAGGAATATGTCAAGAGATCTTTGACCACAATGGCCATATTGGGATTAACTTTAACCGTTTCAGTGATTCTTCTCGTTTGGCTTTTCTGGCAGAAAGAAATTCTCTATTCCTTGCTAAATATCAGGTTAGGCACTCGTGAAGTTGCGACTGGACATTCCACCCAGGGCATGAGTGTCTCCGGCGCCCAGGAAATGAGAGAAATGAAGGATGCTTTTGACCAAATGATGGAGCAAATTCAGGGGTTAACAAAGGAAATTCGGACAAATCATAGCAATCATGAAAATGATCCGCCTGAAAATGATCATCATGCTGTCGCAGAGCAAATAAAGGAAAGTGCAGAAATTGCCGAGCTAACTACCGACCTAACTACCGACCTAACTACCAACCACACGGTCAACCACACGGTCGCAACCCGACCAACGCCACAATTCAGTTTGGATAGTCCCTGGTATAGTAAAGAAGAAGGACTGCCCAAAGGTTTAACTAGAGTCACTCTTGACCATATAATGCAATTTTTGCAACAAACTCGCCGT
The DNA here is from genome assembly GCA_900290375.1 of Candidatus Desulfosporosinus infrequens. Taxonomy (GTDB): domain Bacteria; phylum Bacillota; class Desulfitobacteriia; order Desulfitobacteriales; family Desulfitobacteriaceae; genus Desulfosporosinus; species Desulfosporosinus infrequens. The sequence goes on along the minus strand of OMOF01000668.1, from coordinate 295 downwards.
CCCCTTTCTGCAGAGGAAGTCGCAGAAGGAGTTAAGCTGACTAGGGTCACAGTACGCCACTATCTTGAATTTTTAGAACAGCGTCGAGTATTAAGATCCGAATTGAGTTACGGAACGGGTGGTCGCCCCGTCAAAATGTTTATTCCGCTATGAGGTAAACATACCTCCTTGTCTGACGCAAAATATCCAAGGCATCTTTGACTTGTTATTTCCTTTCATAGAGGGTCTTTTGTTTATTTTCAATAACAAGTATTGCCATTTTCTTAATTATCAAAACTTTCTATATTAACATTCT
>OMOF01000158.1 GCA_900290375.1 Candidatus Desulfosporosinus infrequens | reverse complement strand
ATGACGAATTGTTGATCTTAGTTGCAACTACATTTGTACCGCCACATGATCCGCCAAAATACTTCGATCAATATAAAATACCAGTTCTCAATTGGCGTAAAGTTGGGTTATCGAAACCTTCTTGGGTCCAAAGCTTAAAATTGATTCATTTAACACGAACCCAGTTGCGCGATTTAGTTAAAGAGGATGATTTTATTGGGCGCATGTCCGAACTGGACTTCAATTATTTAGTGGGTGAAATCGAACGAATATATAATGATTGATAGACCTCCTTCACGAGGTCATTTTTCGTTATATCCACATTCAAAGCGAGACGGAATAGGAATGCGTGTGAATGGACATTTCCTAGAACGTCACGGTATTCCCGAAGTCTGGTTACTACTTTTTCACTTTCTCAGATTTTGGGAATAGGCTGTTATGTGTATTGTCTGACAGAATGAGTAATTCGTGCGAAGACAGTGTCTTCGGGCGCCAGCCAAGTTTTCTTTATTCCCCTAACGAAACATTCATAATCCTACTCTATAGTGATAGGCCAAAAGACGTCCTCATCGATATGAAGAGAATAAAAGAAAAATTGATTTTTTTAATTTCCACCCCTCCTTCCATGGTTAACAGTCTAATATTTCTCGGTAAATTTGATACCCATAATCCTTGGTTTGACTCACTGTTACCTTTTGCAAAAATAAGGACCTAACGGCCACCCATCTTCATGCGTTTGAACATATGTCCAATTAAATCCCTTATCAGCAATATAAATATCCTTTGTTTCAAAATCGGTTATAAATTGGCTCAAATCATTAAATGTAAATGCTCTTGAGCTGTTATCAATCATATATCCTGTATCAATTCGCTGATAAAAAATATATAGGGTGTCCTTTGAAGCATCATTAAAAGAATTTATTGCCTGCTCACCTTCTTCGCACTCTTTTACTTTGTAGCTAAATATATGCCAAAGCATGTTGTCGATATGGATCTTTTCTCTGTCTGTCCCTATAGGTATGAAAGAGTTTTCCCATGCTTCCTTTATCTTCGAAACCTCATCAGAATTAAGTTTTAGAATTTTTAGTTTTAGATTATTGTCCATTTCTCTTTTCTCCTCCAAAAATAGTAAGTAATAAAGATATCATAGCTAATCAGGTGACGATACCTAACAATTGTTTAACGTCAGCATCATAATTTATATAACAAATTCTATGGATAATAAGAAGAACTTGGCCGTCATACAGAGTATCCTACGCTTAATACGAATGATGTGCAGCAATTCCGTTGTCATTCTGAGCAGCGCGAAGAATCTATTTGCCCCAGTTTTCGGATAA
>OMOF01000373.1:1475-2794 GCA_900290375.1 Candidatus Desulfosporosinus infrequens | reverse complement strand
TCCATTACTTTCACTGTCAATATAGTCATATTATCCGATCCTCCGCGCTGATTCACTTCCTGGATCAGCTTTTTTTGGATATTATCCAAAGTATCATTCTCTAAGAGATACCTTTGTAATTCCTCTTCGGTTAAGTGCTCTAAGATCCCGTCAGTTACGAGACAAAAAATATCGCCTGCTTGGATAGTCCCTGTAAATATATCGATGGGCAAGAGAGGGCTCTCTCCCAAAGCCCGGATGAGCATGTGTTTATAGGGGTGTGTTTTAGCCTGCGCTTGAGATACCAAACCCATCCGAACAAGTTTGGCGACTAAACTATGATCCTTCGTTAATTGGACAAAGGTTTTGTTACGCAATAAAAATGCTTTAGTATCTCCGGCGTGGGCTATAAAATATTGATCTTGCCTGAGTAACAAGGCCGTTAAGGTACACTGCATATTCGAAAAATCTTGGTGCTGTTTTGATAAATCGAAAACATGCAAAGCCGCTTTGGCAAAGGCTCCTTTCAGACGATTAGGTAGTTTTTTCGGGTAATCACCAAAATAATATTCTTGCAGGAGAACATTGACGGCCTCTGCGCTAGCCACTTCTCCGGCTAAATGCCCCCCCACTCCATCCGAAATAACGAAAAGGCTGCCTAAAGTTTCACTTGTTATTTGATCAGGGGGAATAAAAAAACTAAAATAGTCCTCATTGCGCGGACGAATTTGGCCCTTATCCGTATTTCCGTCGAAGCTATAATACAATTTTGTTTGTGAATTATTCTTCGTTGTAAGCATTGCTCCACCCCCGAACTAGCAAGGGGGCGCTATTTAAGCGCCCTAATGCTAGTTTTTTCATAATCTTTGAATAGAACTACAAGGCTATGAGTTATGCCTAATACCCCCCAATTAATTTGATGTGGACGAACCAGACCATTACCTAGCCGAACTATGGCTTGAAATAATTTTACGGCCTAAGGCCCTGCTGTTTTTAGCCAGGTAGAGAATTCCAACTACGGTCCACACGGCCGTGGCCAAAATCGCTTCCATAGCAGCAATTTTGGTATCACCGCCGCCCAAAATGCCGAGGTAAAATACAGCTACCAGCATACCTATATTCGCAATGAAGCCAAGGATAGGCACCAGTACATGTGAGATCTTGTTTTGGCTGGGATGCTTCATAAAGGCAATCATACTAATCAAGTTGGTCATGCCATAGATGATAAAGGTGCCTACGTTTGAGAACAGGGTAACGGCAGTCAGGTTTCGCACCGAAATCACTCCAAAGCCGCCAAGCACCGCGGAGGCAATGGTTATAATCCAAACGCCGGCATGCGG
>OMOF01000373.1:0-1469 GCA_900290375.1 Candidatus Desulfosporosinus infrequens | reverse complement strand
TTCATGCAGGATAGAGTTGAACCAAAAATTGCAATGGCTACTGAAATTGCAACCAGGATCATTAAGACAAAACCTGAATTGTGCAATAAGACGTTGCCAAGATTTTGGACCATATCACCAATGGGAGCTCCGGATATGGCAGCCGCATCCAGACCCGTTTTAACAGTCTTATCAGCGGCGGTTTGAGTATAGGAAGTGTTAATCCAGGCATTGGCACCAAAATACTCAAACAGATAAAATATCAATCCTTGCAAAATGAGCGAGAGATAAACTCCACGACTAACATGTTTAGGTGACTTGGCTTCCGCGGCTAAAGCCGTGGTGGATTCAAAACCTACTAACAAGAGGATAGATATGGTCGCCTGAAACAATACGGATGAGAGGCTATGGGGCATAACTATATCGAGCATGCTTTTGTGCACGAATGTCACATGTTCGGGATTGCTTGTTCGGTAGATCAGGGCAAGCACGGTGACAAACACTAAGGTCACGATCTGAATAACGTTAATCATCACGGCGAACATTGTAGAACCATTGATACCCCGATAAGCAACAGCACCAACCAGAGCAGCGAACGCAACCGCAATGGCAATTTGTTCTGGTATAGATAAAGTGATATTAAATTGACCTGCGATATAATTAATCATAGTGGCAAACATGGCAACCATGACGCCTGGATATACCCAGTAATAAAGATGCGAAAACCAACCGGTGATAAACTTAGCTATTCTGGCAAAACCAGCAAGCTTAAGTTCTTTGTTAAGAAACGCCTGTTCAGCAAAGTAATAAGAACTACCTGTTCCGGCCTGAGGATATAATTCCGCTAGTTTCGCATAGGAAATTGCCGTTAGAAAAGCTAAGATTAAGGCAAATATCAAACCAGCAAAGATGTCTGCTCCCGTTGAATTACCTGCGGTATCAACCTGGGCTGCTTGCATCTGAAATGTTAACCATAAAAATGCCCCCGGCGCTATCAGTGCCATGGCGTTGACAGTTATTCCAGTAAGACCTAAAGTTTTTTGCATTTCTGGCTGAGACATATGATCGACTCCTTCCTCCTATTGAATGCTTTAATACTCGTTATATAAGGAAACTATTTAGGTAATACATTGACTCCTGAGAAAAGGCTTTTAAAACATGTCGGGAATGGTATACTATAATTGCATGTGGGGAGAATCATTGTGTACTTACTTGAGCGGTTACCTGCCAGTACCTTCGCAAAATAAGAACACCTTGTTTCTTCCTCTTTTATTTAAATCCGACAATTAATCACCCCCCATAAAAAAACAAATGGCGCTTTTGAAAAATCAAAAGCGCCATTGCTTTAAAAATAAATTTCTAAGTAAATCGATGTACACCTCTAAAACAAGTTATTAGAATTTTCCGTGCACCTCTTGAAACGTATTATAATCTCGTTATTAGAATTTTTCAATGGTTTTTTTCTATGAATATTGTATTACTTCCTCTGG
>OMOF01000029.1 GCA_900290375.1 Candidatus Desulfosporosinus infrequens | reverse complement strand
ACTCTCTTAATAGAATCGAAGGGAATATCTTAGCCCTCTACGCATGTTACAACGTAGCTCCATCAGGCTGGATAACTCCCAAAACAACGTGGACTTACGACCAACCGTTTTCTTATACAGATACGAACCGTATGGAGGGTGACGAGTTAGCCCTCTATAACATGGTCAATGGCATAATCCAGGAATATGTCGTTTGCGGTCAAGGGTTAACAATCTGTGGCTTAGGTTGGCACAACTAGAAAGGAGATAGTATGGCCTACACGCCCACAAATTGGCAGGACAGAATTTCAGGAAGCCCAGGACAATTCTCTACGACAGGAAGTGTCCCTGGCAACGTGGTCTTGACTTTGAACGATAGTCCTTCCCAAGCAGGAACAGCGGTGACAGCCGCGCGGATGAACAATATCGAAAATGAGTTAGCGAAACTCGACAACGCTGTTAACCCAACAGGCTTAACTGGGGCGATTGCGGCCACTCGCTACGTTGGAGCCACGGTAAGTGGCGCACCTGTGACTGGGACGTTCTTGCTCGGAGATTTCATCGTCGATCAAACAGGGCTCATGTGGATTTGCACCGTAGCGGGAACACCCGGAACATGGGTAAGAACAGCCCAAACAGGTTCACAAACATTTACGTCTTCGGGCTCTTTTACTGTCCCAGCGGGCATATACCGTATATTTGTAAAAGTGTGGGGAGGAGGCGGAGGTGGTGGGCCGGGTGGAACCATTGCTTATAGTAACACTTATGGTACGGGCGGTGGTGGCGGTGGAGGTTCGGGCGGCTACGCTGGAGTGTGGTTATCTGTAACTCCTGCTCAAGTAATCACAATAACTATCGGCGCGGGAGGAGCGAGCGGAGTTGCAGGAGGCCTGACAGCCATTGAAGGTATTATGGCTACTGGAGGCACGCAGGGTGCCACAGGAGGAGGTAATAGTTCAAGCGGTCCTGGTACTGGGGGAGCTTATGGTTCAGGCGGTATTTCAAACTATGGCACCTCGGCGGTTACAGGCAACCCAGGAACCGTAGGGGGCAACGGTGGCACAAGCACTTATGGCGCGGGTGGTACGGCTGGTGGCGCACTTACTGATGCTTTCGGTTCATTTGGTGCAGGGGGCGGTGGCGGCCATGGCGGTGTTTACAACGTCACGGCTATTACCAGTGGATCTACGGGAGGCAATGGTGCGGCAGTAATAGTATGGTAAAGGAGGTTCTAGCATGTATGTGTTTTATGACTCCCAAGGTATTGTTCAATCGATCGCAGTAGCGAGTTCGCCTATTGAGGGTTATTCATCGCCATTTGCAGGTTTAACAGACCTATATTTAGACGACACGGAATATACGGATGTACAACAAGAACCCATGATGTACAAAATCGTGAGCAATACGCCAGTTAAACAGGCCCAAGCTGCCACCGTCAACGTAACGATTCAACCACCGACTGTCCAAGATCGTCTCTTGGCAGTAGAAGCGGCTATTGCAGCATTGATGGGGGTGTAGCATGTACGATTTTATACTTAACATGTGGGTACTGCAAACTTTTACACAGGCCCAAGTACAGAACTGTGTAACTAAAGGCTATATAAACCAGGATCAAGCCAATACAATCCTCGCTACGCCACAAATATAGGCGCTTTTTTTATGAAAGGAGTTGAATCATCTGGGTGAGCAAGAAGAGATCAATACACGAGTAGCCGTTTTAGAGACTAAAAACGAGGCGCAAGAGTGTCGATTGAATTCTTTAGAAGTCGATGTGGGAAAAAAGTTTGATCGCCTTGAATCCAAGTTGGATCAAGTTTTAGAGGCTGCACGTAGCCGTCCATCGTGGCTGGTCGCGCTTACGATCTCAGGGCTTTTGACGATTGCCACAGGTCTTATTATTTATTTAGTAACGCATATCTGATAAATGATCTTTAACCAAGAACTTTCGAGGGGAACTGGCGAATTGGGCCGACACAATATAAAGGAGATGGGCACATGGAAGTAATGGACTGTGCGACACGACTTAATTCCCAGACGGCAGCGGCTGTAAAAACCGCAGGAATTACTGTTGTAGGCAGGTATCTAGGTTACGTTACCGAGGGGTGGAGCAAAGCTATTACCCAGGACGAACTATCGGCGATTCATACAGCAGGGCTTTCTGTGGTCTTAATTTGGGAGGGCAATCCTACGTCTGTCGGGTATTTCACCGCCGCACAAGGAGTCGCAGACGCTAAACAAGCCATAACAGAGGGAGAATATATCGGCACACCAAAAGGCACAGCTATATACTTTACAGTGGATTATGATGCGCAGTCGGCTGATATGGCGGCAATTGTTCAGTATTTCAGTGGAGTACGTGAGAGCCTTGCGGGACAATACCTTGTTGGCGCGTATGGCTCTTTTTCAGTTTTAACAGCTCTAAAAAGTTCACCCTACGCACCAGACAAATATTGGCAAACCTATGCATGGTCGGGCGGCGCGGTATTTCCAAGCAACATTTACCAGTTCCAAAATAGCGTAACTATTGGTGGGGTCTCAGCAGACGAGGACACTATAAATACCGCACCTGGGGCGTGGCCTGAAATCGGAAATAACACATCAGAGGTGGAAAATATGACATTGCAAACCTTGATTCTCTATTATGGCGACGCTGACCTTCCAATCGCGGCAGATTTGGCCCTGCACTATGGCTGCCCAGTAATCCAGGCCTCCTACGCTACAGCAACTCTGCTCAGTTCTGCGGCGACCAAATACCAAGTTGGCGGCGCAACTGCCCCTGCTGGTGTGACATTACTAGCTGGAGCAGACCGTTTTGCCACGATGAAGGCCGTTCTTAAATCTTTGGGAGAAATCTAAATTTGAAGGGGGAAAAATAAGAATGGATATTCAAACAATCATTTCTAGTGGACTAACTGATACCGTAACGGCATTAACTGGTGTGCTTGTTGCCTTCCTGGTGGCCTACGTTAAACAGCATTTCTCTGCAACCCAAATTACCACGGCTAGTGGGATAGCAACAGAGGCTGTCAATTTTGCTACCCAAGCCGCCAAGAAGCTGGGCGTAACTCAAGATTTAGCTAAATATAATTCTGCCCTTACGAAAGCCAAAGAACTAGCCTCAAAAGCAGGAGTTAATTTATCCGACTCCCAATGGGAAACTCTTCTGGAAAGTGCATACAAGAAAGCCAAAGATGGATTGCAGCCACTGGCAGGGACTGGAACACTAACTTCTGATGATATAGCCAGTATGGTTACCTCCGAAGTGGCGAAGATTGTACCAAATGTCCCGGTGGATACGATTACAAGTTTGATTCAGCAAGAGTTGAGCAAGTTAAGTCTTTCCGTTAATGTTGCTCCAGCACAACAAGTCACATCTCCTCCCGTAAGCGTTTCTCCGACGGAGGTGGCAAGTTGAGATGAAGGATATATGTGTTGAATGTAATCGGCAATCGTACTGCATGGAACCGTGTGAAGTCTGGTTAATCGAACATGACAAGTGCCCAGTGTGCCAAAATAAGCTCATACGTGTTGGTGGTTGCACTGAATGCATCACTGGAGATTGGTCGAAGTGTGGTTAGTATGATCAGCAATTAAAATGATTGCCTGTCAATCAGTAGTATATATTATAACACCGAAATCAGATATCAGATTTCGGTGTTATTTAAGATGTGATGTTCTGTTAAATTGCACGGGTTATATGTTATTGTTTCACGACAAGGCCGATTACGCAAATTGCCTCTATTAAGTTAAGGGTTTCATATAGTAAATTGATTAATGAAGTCCAAATGCCATAACAATGATAATTGAAAAGTGGGTACTTATATAAAGTCACTCGAACTAATAATTTGGTTCTCATCGAAAAGGCGGGGAGCTTTTCCATAATACCCATTAGTCTTAACACATTCTCCATAAATTGGTCATGGAACGATAACAATTATATATTATTATAAAAATAGTAGATGAAAATTATCCGCTCATTAAGTGGGTAATATAACTATGATTCCACATCAAACTTTTATACATAATGGTTTTAATAAAAATGTTGGAAGGCGGTTGTAGGGTTGTAATTATATAAATGTGTAATGTACTTTGCATAAGTTTTTAGTTATTTTAAAATTAGAAAGAGGTTATTAATAATGAAAAAAACTAAAATCAAATCAGTAGTGCTAATTGCTGCTATTGCAACATTTTTATCAACAACTGCCGCATTTGCTGATACGACAAGCACTAATATAGTTCAAACTCCTGGGATTCCTCAAACACAGTCATGCGGAGTTAACGGCTGGTTTCAAAATCATTTGGATAGCCTCGTAACGGCGGGCACAATTACTCAAGTTCAGGAAACTGCAATTGAAACGGCTATGACATCTGCAAAAGGTAACTTTAATGGAGGACATAACGGTGGATTCAAGACGGCTTTAGATAGTCTCGTAACAGCAGGTACGATCACTCAAACTCAAGAAACTGCTATTCAAACTGCG